>JAFUBF010000529.1 GCA_017460325.1 Clostridia bacterium
TCTGGCCACTCTGGGATTCCGTGGTGAGGCGCTTGCCTCCATTGCAGCGGTGTCCAAGCTGACGCTGACGACACACCGGACCGGCGAAAATCTCGGAACCCGGACCATTAACGAAGGCGGCGTCATCCGGGAAATTACGGAGGCGGCGGCGCCTCAGGGAACCACCATCGTGGTGCGGGATCTGTTTTTCAATACGCCGGTCCGGCTGAAGTTTCTCAAAAAGCCGGCCACCGAGGCAGCAAAGGTAGCGGATATTCTCCAGAAACTGATTCTTTCCCGCCCGGATATTTCTCTGCGCCTGATTTCAAACGGAAAACAGGTTTACAGCAGTTCGGGAAACGGGGATCTCCGGAGTGCGGTCTTCTGCGTATATGGCCGGGAGACGGCGGAGAACATGGTCAGTGTCCATGCAGAGGGATCCATTTCCGTGGATGGTCTGGTGGGGGTCGGGCAGGAGGCCCGGGCAAACCGGGCCAGACAGACCTTTATTGTCAACGGACGCAGCATCCGTTCGCCGCTGCTTTCCCAGGCACTGGAGGACGGAGCCCGAGAGCGGTATACCATCGGCCATTATCCCATCTGTGTTCTGCACCTGAACATGCCGGCGACGCTGGTGGATGTCAATGTTCACCCCAATAAGCTGGAGGTCCGCTTCAGTGATGAGAATCTGGTTTACCAGAAGGTTTCCGAAGCGGTTGCCGGTGCCTTCTCCACTTCCACGCTGAGCGGAGCCCCGCAGATGATGGAAAGCGGAGATTCCCGTCCGGAGCCGGCGGCTGTCAAGGTGATCCGAATGGATCCGGCCGAGGGGAATCCGGCGGCAGCGCTTGAAACCCGTTCAGAAGAGAAACATGGACTGCAGGAAACAGTCCCTGATTCCGGGACCGGGACAGCAGGGAAGCCCATCATTGTCACGGTTTCGCCGCCCGCGGCAGGGGCAGCGGTTGTGCCGGAGGTGACTAAATCGGAGTCCGGAGACACTCAGACAGGGACGCAGGGACAGGCCCCGACAGGGACCATGGACAGGCCCGGTCCGGGGAATGTCAGCCCGGCTCCGTCGTTTGGAGACAGCGGGAAAGCCGCTGGACCGCAGCAGGTTACGGCGGAAAACGGACCGGCCGATGCGCTGCAGGCGGATGAAACCGAAGGCAAGCCCGAGCACGCGGAGCCGGTACAGGATGACCGGGATTTTGCCTCGGTGGTGGCCAATTACTTTGGCAGCAATATCCGGCCGCATGCTGGCGAGACAAAGACCCCGGAAACCGGGAATACGGCACTTCCTGAGCCGGAGATGGCGGATGTAAAGGCGTTGTATCCGGAACCGGCGCAGCCCCGGCCGGTCGAGGCGGTGCAGACCTCCTTCCTTGAACCCGTAGAGAAGGTGGAACAGGAGGATGCCTTTGCCGGGTATGAACTGATCGGTGTGGCGTTTGATACCTATATTCTCCTGCAGAATAAAAAGCAGATGCTGCTCATTGATCAGCACGCGGCCCATGAGCGGATTCTGTATGAACGCCTGATGCGCCAGGTGGACATCGGCGGCGGTTCACAGCTTCTCATGGCCCCCATGATTGTGCATGTGACCCCGCAGGATGCCATCAAACTGGAAACATACAAAGAGGAGATCCGGGCAGCCGGGTATGACATCGAGCCTTTCGGTGAGACGGATTACCAGATCCGGGCCGTACCCAATGTCCTGGGACAGCCGGAAACCCGGGCAGCGTTTCTTGAGATGGTGGACCGTCTGGGCGAACTGCGGGTCCTGAGCACACGCCAGAA
>JAFUBF010000530.1 GCA_017460325.1 Clostridia bacterium
TCCAGCTGAAAGCGCAGCATGTCCTTGCGCTGCTCCCGCTCCGAAACCGATCGCCGGTACTTGGCCAGGCGAAGCGCCGCCCCGTGCCAGTTATCAAAGGCTTCCTTTGTCTCCTGCAGCAGTGGCTGCACATTTTCCGCCGCAAAATGATCCAGATAGGAAAGATGATTGGCGGCATCCGGCAGCAGCTAGTGCTCATGCTGTCCGTGGATATCCAGCAGCTGATCCGAAATCCGTCTCAGGGTCTGCAGAGGAACAATCACCCCGTTTACCCGGCAGATATTCCGTCCGGTGCTCATCAGTTCCCGGGATACCGACAGCATCCCCTCCTCATGGGTGATTTCAATTTCCGCCAGTGCGCTCTGAACAGCCAGATTCTCGGAAATATCAAAGACAGCCTCGACAACGGCCTTGGTGGTTCCATTGGCAATCAGATCCCGGTCCGCCCGTTCGCCCAGCACCAGATTGACGGCATCCACGACGATCGATTTTCCGGCACCGGTTTCACCGGTCAGCACATTCATTCCGCCGGAAAATTCAATCACGACCTCGTCAATCAGTGCCAGATTGTGAATGCCCAGTTGAATCAGCATACCTGTACCTCATCTATAGTCTGTCCACGCCTCACCCTGCGGAAACTCTCTCCGGAAAATGCAGGATCTTCCCGGCTTTCACTCATCCGCATCCGGAAATTCCTCTGTAATCCCCGTCATGGTCTCAATTCGTTTCAGGAGGACATTTACGGCCTCGTTTGAACGTGCAATCACCAGGATGGTATTATCACCGGCAATGGTTCCCAGGACTTCCTTCCATTCAAAATTATCCAGCGTTTCCGCCACCACGTGTGCACTACCGGAAATCGTCCGAATGACAATCTGATTATAGGCATGGCTGATGGCGATAATCCCGTCTTTCAGCATGCGAATGAAGCGTCCCTGCGCGTTTGCCCCTTCCTCCTCCGGTGCGATGGCATACCGGTACTTGCCGTTTTTGCCAGGCGTCTTGACCATCTGCATTTCCTTGATATCCCTGCAGATGGTGGCCTGGGTCACACTGACCCCTTCCTTTCGGACCGCCCGGGTCAGTTCGATCTGCGAACCGATAGCCTGCGTCCCGATAATGTGCCGGATTAATTCCTGTCTCTCTTCTTTGTTCATCCTGTTGCGGCTTTTCTGCCGTTCCCGCCTTCCTGAACAGACCGTTTTACCTGTGTCTGTGTCTGTGTTTGACCCGATCAGGCTCAGAGCGTCTTCACCGACAGCTTGTCTTTGATCAGTGTAAAGAAATTATCATCCATACGGAACCGTACCAGCTGTGCTGAGGATTCCGCCCGCATCACCGTAATTCGGTCCCCGTTTTCAAGTGAGCACACCGTCTCCCCGTCAACCGAGAGAATGCTGCCTTTCCGCTCTTCCTTCATGTTGAGAATCACCTCCACCGTCTTCTCCCTGGAGAGAATGATGGGACGCGAGGTGAGGGTATGCGGACAGATGGGATTGATCAGAATACATTCCACATCGGGCATGACAATGGGCCCGCCGGCCGCCAGAGAATAGGCGGTTGAACCCGTGGGCGTGGACAAAATCACACCATCCGCGATATAGTGCTCCACTGGCTGATGATCGCAGAACACATCCATGGCAATCATTCTCTGGGACATACCGCGGCTGATGGATACCTCATTCATGGCCAGCGCCGTTTTCCGCTGTTCCTTCCCGGTCAGAAGCTGCAGCATCATCCGCTTCTCGATGTAAGACCGGTTGTGGGCAATCGCATCAAGGGCAGCATCCGGCTGTCCCTTGTCCGCCTCCAGCAGGAAACCCATGCGTCCCAGGTTAACCCCCAGGAACGGACATCCCAGTCCCGCATATTTGTCCAGCGCACGAATCAGGGTTCCAGCCCCGCCAAAGGTCAGGACCAGAGCAATCCTGCCGGATTCGGGATGATCCGTATACTGCAGGGATGAGGCAAATGCCTCGGTCTTGGCCTGTTCCCCGCGAAGAAAGACCGGCTTTATTCCGTGCCGGCCGGCCGCATCCACCCAGGCGGAAACAATTTCGCGCACGGATTCTTTTTCCCAGTTTACGTAAAACAGTGCGTTCACACTTTCCCTCCTGTTCATATGCCGGCTGCTGTTTTATGCCTGATCCTTTTCCAGATCCCGGTGTGCCTCCCGGACAACCAGGGAGATACGCTCATCCTCCGCCGGAATTCCGCCCGCTTTCCCGGGCAGAAGATAGGCCAGGAATTCAATATTCCCCTCGGGCCCCCGGATGGGCGAATAGGTCAGGTCATGGCAGTGCCACTCCGTCGATTCCTCAATGAAATGCAGTATTTCCCGGATGACCGCCTCATGGACCGCCGGGTCGCGTACTACGCCCTTTTTTCCGACCCGGTCCCGTCCGGCCTCAAACTGCGGCTTGATCAGGGTAATAAACTGCCCCTCACTCCCCAGAATGTCCATGGCCGCCGGGAGAATTCGGGTAATGGAAATAAAGGATACATCCATCACAGCCCGCGTCGGATGCTGGGACAGGTCCTCCGCTTTCAGGTAACGCGCATTGGTCCGCTCCATGACCGTGACCCGGGGATCGTTCCGGATCTTCCAGTCCAGCTGACCGTATCCCACATCAATGGCATAGACATGGGCCGCTCCGCCCTGAAGAAGGACATCGGTAAAACCGCCGGTGGAGGCACCCAGGTCCATGGCAACAAGTCCCGTGGGATCCACCCCGAACACCTGAAGCGCCTTTTGCAGCTTCAGCGCACCGCGGCTGACAAAGGCAATCTTCGGCTGCCGGACCGTGAGACCGGCCAAATCTTCCACCGGAAAAGAGGCTTTCCGTATCTGAACCTCGTTCAGATAGACATCCCCCGCCATGATCATGGCCTGTGCCTTCTCGCGGCTCTGGGCAAGTCCCCTTGCGACAAGCGCCATATCCGCACGCATTTTCTGCTTTTCCGGCATACTTCCATCCTTTCCGCGTTCCTGTTTATCCCACCGCCATCCGGCCCGGTATTGGCAGGCAGGACCGCGCATCTCCGCCTGCGGCAAAGGCCCGGCCAATGGGTCATTTTCCGAACATTTCTGCGATATTCCCGGCAATCTGTTCGGGCATCAGCCCGCATTCCTCAAGGAGACAGGACATGGCGCCATGGGTTACAAAGTGATCCCCGATGCCCATCATCCGCTTCGGGGCAGGCAGTTCCA
>JAFUBF010000531.1 GCA_017460325.1 Clostridia bacterium
CCGATCTCATGGCCGGCATGACCCATCAGGGGCATCTCAGCCACGCGGTTGACTACTTCTCCCTCACCAACCTGAAGGGCGCCTTCATCTCCATATCCATCGGCGTGGTGGTGTATCTGGGCATGATCCGCCCGCTGCTGATGCGAAAAACCCGGGACGGAACGGTCTATATCAACGCATGGCCGGCCGGGCTGGACCTGGAGGACCGGGTGTACCGTCCGGTCATATATGCCATATTGAACTTTGGCAGCCGCCTGACCTTGATTGCGAATCCGGACTTTCTCGAGGGGCGGATCTACCGTCCCACCATTGCCTTCCTTACCCGTGTCGGGTCCTGGGCGGTTGTGCCGTTCCGGGAGGAAATCATCGAGGGCCGGTTCTTTGTCCCGCTGGGACGGGCCCTGTCCCAGGTCGGATTTGCCGTGACGAGAGTGCTTTCCTCGGTGATGGATGGGATTGCCGCGGTGCTGGTCCGAACTGTCCTGCATACCCGACGGAAAAAGGTGCCCGCGCAGTGTGTGGCCAATGAGCCGACGGATGTGGCAAATGACCTCAATCCAGCGGCCGGTGGCAGCCCCAGGAAACATCACCTGGCTGGTTTTGTGGCCGGTCTCATGGATGGTGCCGTAGATGCCCGTCGGCGGCTCACGCATACCATGAGCTATGCGCTGCTCATGTTCGGACTGGGCCTGTGTGCGACACTGATCTACCTGATTGTCATTAAGGGATAAACATGAACGAATTTGATATCACGGCCGCTGTTCGGGCGCGAACAGAGCAGATGATTGCGGAGCGCAGGCAGTTTCATACCCATCCGGAGCTTTCCGGGGAGGAAACGGAAACGGCAATGTACGTGGCTGCCGAGCTGCGGAAAATGGGCATGACGGTGACGGAAATCCCGGCCGGCGGGGTCATCGGCGTACTGAACGGGGACAGAGCCGCACCGGCCCTGCTCCTACGGGCGGATATGGATGCGCTGCCGATTCAGGAAACGCCGCGGCACGCTGTGTGTGAGCGAACCTGTATCTCTCAGGTGCCGGGGAAAATGCATGCCTGCGGGCACGATGCGCACATGGCCATGCTGCTGTGTGCGGCCCGGATTCTCTCGGAACAGGATCTTCGTGTTCCGCTGGTATTTGTCTTTGAAAGCGGCGAGGAAAACAACACGGGTTTTGCAAGGCTGCTGCCCTTCCTCCTTGCGCATTTTGACATCGGCGCGTGCTATGCCACCCATGTCTGGCCGGACATTCCCTCAGGTACCCTGGCCCTGTGCCGCGGGGCGGCGACCTCCGGCGGATTCGGCTTTGAAATCTGCCTGAAAGGGCAGGGGGGACACGGGGCACGGCCGGACCTGGCGGCAAGTCCCATTGACTGCTTTGCCGCCCTTCATACCCGCCTGAACGGACTCCGGATGACGGCTGCCCCGCCGGATCAGGCCTTGACGTATTCCGTTGGGATGGTCCATGCCGGCAACCGGCCCAACGTGATCCCGGAATCCCTGACGTTTTCGGGCACCGTGCGGACCTTTGATGTCGATGGGGTGGGGGAACGCTACCGGTCAGTGATGTTTGACACGATCCGGAAAACCGCGGAATCCTTTGATTGCCAGGCGGAGTTTCTTCGTGCCCCGAAGCCCGTCTATGAAACGTTCAACGACGAACACTGGCGGGAGCGCCTGCTTCGTGCGGCCGGTCAGCTGCCTGCTGTCCGGATTGCGGATCACGCGCCCTGGATGGCCTCGGAGACCCTGGGCTTTTACTTCAGACTCTGGCCGGGCGTCCTCAGCTTTACCGGTGTCGGGAATCCGGAAAAGGGGTGTACGGTGGGCCATCATATGCCGGATTTCGATCTGGATGAGGACGGAATGCCGGCGGGGGCTGCCATGGCCGTCCTGGCGGCCCTTGAATGGAACCGGGAACCGGAGCCGGTTCCGGAGGGGTACCGCAGGGAAACCCTTGAGCAACTGCTTGAACGTCGCCTGTAACAGCCGGAACCCGGCAGGGAACCGGTGGATGACCTGCCCTGTGCACAGGGAGCGGGAACAAACCGTAAAACGATAAGGAATTCAATCGATGCAGCAGAATTCGCAGACCAAAGAAAACAAGATGGGCGTAATGCCCATCGGACGGCTTCTTTTTACCATGAGTGTCCCCATGATGTTTTCCATGCTGGTTCAGGCACTCTACAATGTGGTGGACTCCATCTTCGTCTCCCGCATCTCAGAGGGGGCCCTGACCGCCCTCAGTATGGCCTTTCCGATTCAGAACCTGATGATTTCGGTGGGGGTCGGTCTCGGCACCGGTATCAATGCGATTGTCTCCCGGGCTCTTGGTGCCAAGGATGAAAAGCAGGTGCAGGCTTCAGCTTCCAATGGTTTTCTCCTGATGGCCGTTTCCGGCGTGATTTTCCTGCTGCTGGGGTTCATCCTTCCAAATGCGTTTTTCCGCATGCAGACGGATATCGGGGAAATCATTGATGCCGGAACGACGTACACCAGTATTGTCATGATCGGTTCGTTCGGTCTTTTCATGCAGATGTTCTTTGAGCGTCTCCTGCAGAGTACCGGAAAAACCATGATGTCCATGACCTCCCAGGTAACGGGTGCCATGATCAATATCATCATGGACCCGATCCTGATCTTCGGCTATTTCGGTTTCCCGGCCATGGGCGTGGCGGGTGCCGCCTATGCCACGATTCTCGGACAGTGCATTGCGGCAGTTGTCGGCTGTACGCTGCATACGCGCTTCAACCATGAGGTACGAATGAAGCTCAGCCGTTTCCGACCGGAACCGCAGGCGATTCAGCTGATTCTCAAAATTGGTGTTCCCTCCATTGTCATGATGTCCATCGGCTCCGTCATGAATTTCCTCATGAATCAGATTCTGATCTCCTTCACGTCAACGGCCGTTGCGGTCTTTGGGATCTATTTCAAACTTCAGTCCTTTGTCTTTATGCCGGTTTTCGGCATGAACAACGGCGGTGTGCCCATCATTGCCTATAACTACGGTGCGAAACGGCCTGACCGGATGCGGCAGACTGTCCGCTATATCATGATCGCAGCGATCAGCATTATGAGCCTGGGGACACTGATTTTCCAGATCTTTCCGGATAAGCTTCTGGCCCTGTTTGATGCCTCACCGGAGATGCTCCGGATGGGCGTTCCGGCCCTTCGGACGATCTCGCTGAATTTCCCGATTGCGGCCTGCTGCATTGCCATGATATCCGTCTTCCAGGCACTGGGATACAGTATGTATTCCATGATTATCTCCCTGGTGCGGCAGCTGATTGTCCTGATTCCCGTTGCATTCCTCCTGGCGAAGCTGACCGGAAGTGTGGACATGACCTGGTGGGCATTTGTTATCGCGGAGTGTGTCTCCCTTGCGTGCAGTATTTACTTCTATCGCCGGATCCGCCGCAACGTCATTGATGTGCTGTAACCGGCCGTGCCTGACATACCTGAAAAATGTTTCCGTGAAATGTCACGGATCTGGATGGAGAGTGAAAGCGTATGGATTGGGAAATTAATCTGATCGAGTGGGTGCAGAAATCGCTCGGTGGCAGCCTTAGCACGATTGGAACGGTTATGGGCTTTGTGGGCGGCGAATTCGGCCTGGTGCTGATCTTGCTGACCATTTATTTCTGCTGGAAAAAGGAAGTGGGGAAACGCCTCAGCATGACTGTCATGCTGGTCAATTGCTGGGGGCCGCTGATTAAATCCATCGTGCTGAGACCCCGCCCTTATATGAGTCATCCGGAGCGTGTGAACGGCATTAAGATCGATGGAAACAGCACTTCCCTTGAGGATGTTGCGGCCCAGGGGTATTCTTTTCCCAGCAGCCACAGTTCGTCGGTCATGGCGTTATTTATCCCCCTTGCCAGGGAAGTGAAAAAGAGATGGATGTGGATTGTGGCCATTGTCATGACGTTCCTGGTGGGGGTCAGCCGTGTGATCGCCGGAATGCACTATCCGACGGATGTTCTGGCCGGATGGGCATTGGGTCTGGTCGGCGCCTGGGTTTACCTGACGCTGGAAAAGAAAATCCGGAACGTGCTGACACTTCGCCTGATATTGCTGGCTACCACGCTGCCCGGACTCCTTTATGTCCGGACAGATGATTATTTCACGGCTCTCGGTCTCATGAGCGGCCTGGTTGCAGCCTTCTCCTTTGAGGAAAAGTTTGTGAACTTCCAGGATACCCGGAATCTCTTTGCGAAGATCCTGCGCATTGTCGGTGGAGTCCTTCTGTTCTTTGCACTCAGTTCCCTGCTGAAAAAGCCGTTCAGCAGTGAATTCCTTACGGGCGGTTCCATGGCGGCGTTCCTGGTCCGAACGGCGCGTTATGCCCTGACCGCTTTCCTGGTGCTTGGCGTTTACCCCATGGCCTTCCCGCTGTTTGAAAAAGTCGGGGGAAAAGGGGACACCACTAAAGCCGGGTGATCCGGACAGGCAATTTCGGCCCGTGCTGTGTCAGGGAGTGGATCAGTGAACATGAGAATTGAAACGGAACGGCTGGTCATCACGGAGATGACCCTGGACATGGTGATGGATGTCCACCTGAATTCGCTTGATGAGGATGTCAGGCGGTTTGTGCCGGATGAGGTCTTTGAAACACCGGAAGTGGCCCGGGAGACCATCTGTTATCTCATGGAACAGTACAGCTCCGTGGATGGTCCCCTGGTATACGCCGTGCTTATGCGGGAAACGGGGAAAAACATCGGGTATGTGCAGCTGGTTCCGCTCGGCGACGGAAAGTGGGAAATCGGATACCACATCGCCAAAGCGTATACCGGGAAAGGATTCGCCACCGAAGCGGTAAAAGCGTTTCTTCCGGTCATCACCGGTCAGCTGGGGATCACGGAGGTGTACGGAGTCCGGTTGCTTCAGAATGCGGCATCCGGCCGTGTGCTGGAAAAGTGCGGGTTCAAAACGGTTTTCACAGGGGATGGCCCCTATCACGGCGGCCGATGGCCAATCAGCCGAAGCGTCTGGATGAAACCGGCAGAGGTGTCCTCCGGGGACGGGAAAACCGGTGCACGGTAAGTTGCCGCCCGGACACGCCTCTTCCTGAGTTCACCGGCGAGACTGTCGCGGCTTTCGGAAAACAGACCCTGCAGGAGGCGAAAACATGGTTGCGTTAATCGGACTTGTGCTGTCCATTGTGATTTCCCTCTGCTGGTACCTGCCGGGTATCCGGGCACAGGGAAAGAATCAGGTGCTGACCGGAAAGGACTACGTGAAAGTCGTCCTGCTTTACGGCCTGTGCTGTACCTGCATTCCGATCATCATTACGGAAATTCTGTGGGATGTGGTTGCGGACGTGATCGGGCTGTCCGGTCTGAAACGCGATCTGCTGTCGGATTTCTTTCGGGCGGCCCTGCTGGAGGAGTTCTTCAAACTGATGGGCTTCCTGCTGGCAAAGCGCTCCCTGAAGCTGACACGCAAGATTGACTACATCATGATCGCGGGCCTGATCGGTCTGGTGTACGGTGTGGTCGAGAAAGCGATGATCGGGAACATCATGGGGGTTATCGTGGCTCTGGCGATCCCCATGCACATTATGTGGCAGTTCAATCAGGGCGGACATACTTTCGAGTATGAGAAGGCCAAAGCGGTGGGAAATCCGGCACTGGCGAAACGGGAATGGCTGATGGCGACCGCGGTACCATTCCTCTTTCACGGGTGCTGGGACGCCGGACTGGACCTGGTTGCCCATTTCATGGAAAGCGATACCGAGATGCTCCCAATCCTGGGATTCAGCCTCCTCCTTGCCATGATCATCCTGGGTGCCATATACACCGTCCGGACGATCCGAAAGGTCTGCGCGACGGCGAGGGCGGAGAGCAGCAGGGAAGCGGTTCCGGAGGCATAAGGACAATGCCCATGAGGAATTCCTGCGAAAGCTGACCTGCAATGGCCTGCGTCGCCTGGCAAATCCTGTGCGGCCTGTACCCGCCAACCTTTGGAGGTGACACCTCTTTATGAAAACCTTCCAGACCGCCGGCGCCTGCGCCCCTGATAAAAACTATATGGTGGATCTGTCCTCCCGCTTACTGGCAATCAGGGCGATGGTTGATCAGGGCCTCTACTTCACCATAAACAGAGCCCGTCAATACGGGAAGACAACCACACTAAGCGCTCTCCGCTCTTATCTTGCGGATGCTTACGATGTGATCAGCCTGGACTTCCAGCGGTTCACGGATGCAGATTTCAGGACGGAAGGGGACTTCACCTATGCTTTCTGCGATGAACTGAAGAGGCGGACGCGAGGCAAACTGTCGATTCCGGCGGAAGTCCTGGACAGGTTAAACACAATCCTTGAAAGAGATACGGCTACGCTCAGGATGCGCAGCCTTTTCGATGTGATTGAGGACTGGTGCGTCATTACCGGGAAAAAGCTGGTCCTGATCATTGACGAGGTTGACAGCGCCACCAATAATCAGGTGTTTCTGGACTTCCTGGCTCGGCTCCGTGATGCGTACCTGAACAGGAATCTGGAAGGAAAACCCGCCTTCCAGTCCGTCATCCTCGCCGGTGTGACGGATGTCAGGCGTATGAAATGGAAGCGACGGCCGGATGATGACCACATAGAGAACAGCCCGTGGAACATCGCGGCGGATTTCAATGTGGATATGAGTTTCCATACGGATGACATCGCCGGGATGCTGAAAGCCTATGAAACCGATCACCACACGGGCATGAATGTGAATGCCGTCGCGCAGACCATAGAGGACTATACCTCAGGCTATCCGTTCCTTGTCAGTCGCATCTGTCAGCTGTTGGATGGGGACAGGACTGCTCAGTGGAACAGGGAAGGGATCGGCGAAATGGTCCGTCGTATCCTGATGGAGAAAAACACGCTGTTCGATTCCCTCATGGGCAGGGTACATGAAAACAGAAAGCTCTGTGAAATGTTATGGCGGATTCTGTTTGCAGGTGAGAAGATTTCGTATAACCCCGATGAGTTCTCTACCGCCGATGCCGAAATGGTTGGTTTAGTGAGAAACAATGGTGGAGCAGTTCAGATCTGCAACAGGATTTTTGAGACACGGTTGTATAACTACTTTCTCAGCCAGGAGGAGTTGAATTCTCCGATTTACCAGGCTGCGACCGAGGACAGGCAACAGTTTATTCGGAATGGGAAACTGGACATGGACCGTGTCTTTGATCGGTACATGACGATCTATTCCGATCTGTACGGAGACCAGGATGAGAAGTTCGACGAAGAACAGGGCAGACTACGATTCCTTCTCTTCATTCGCCCGATTATTTACGGGACCGGCAACTACTCCATCGAGCCGGAAACAAGGAACAGAAAAAGGATGGATCTGGTGATCGATTATAAGGGAGATCAGTTTGTGATCGAGCTCAGAATCTGGCACGGGTCAACGTATCATAAGGATGACGAGGAACAGTTTTGTGGATATCTGGACAGGTTGCATCTGAACAAAGGATATCTGCTGACTTACAGTTTCAATGAGACAAAGAAGGTTGAGATCAGCAGGAGGCGGGTGAAGGGCAAGAAACTGATTGAGCTGGTGGTGTGATCCTCCCGCAATACTGCTTCATGACCGGATGCTGTTTGAATGTCCATCAGTCGCGGGTATCTGCATCCACGCGTAGCGAAAGGCAAGTCGCGTACAGGATGTCCGGGATGGAGGAAGCCACGTATCGCAGTTGCCGTGAATGGGCCTGTTCAGAAAAATGGCCTGGAATTGAAATTGGGTGTTGACTAACGAACGGTAGGTAGTTATAATAGGCGGCGAACTGAGCGGGAACCGCCGTTTCGGAAAGAGGGTGAATTACTTGGAAAAGGGCAATACACGGGAGGAAATCCTGGAGGCGGCGCTGGAACTGTTCTCGGTCAACGGATACGAGGCAACCAGTATTTCGCAGATTGCCGACGCGGTAGGCATCCGGAAGGCGTCCCTTTACAGCCATTATGAAAATAAGCAGGACATTTTGGACAGTGTGGTCCGATTCGTCCTGGACGGTTACGCGAAACATTCCATTTTTACTAAGGCCAACTGGGAGGACCCGAGCTTTACAGGGGACAAAGCCGGGTTGACGGCACAGGAGGTGGCAAACCTGATTCTGGGCCAGATCCGGTACATCCTTCATGACCCGCACATCCGAAAAGGCAGGAAGATGCTTCAGATCGAGCAGTTCCGCAATGCCAGAATGGCAGCGCTTCAGACGAAACAGAATTATGAGGATGTCCTGAACTACTTCACGGGGATGATGCGGTTTCTGATCCGGGAGGGGACACTCAAAAAGGCGGACCCCGGGATTATGGCGGCGCAGTTTTCCTCCCCGATCACCGTGTGGATCAACCTGTGTGACCGGGAACCGGAGAGGGAAGCGGAAGTAATGGAACTGGTCCGGAAACACGTGATCCAGTTTTTTGAGATTTACCGGAACGAATAGGATTGGGACGCGGCAAGCAGGAGAGCTGGTCATGAACGGACCGGTTTTCTTTTCACCAGTTACCTACCGAACGATAGGATGCTAAAAGATTGGCCAGGTGCTCCGCACGGGTTTGTCAGGCCTTGCCGCAATCATACGGTGCCGAAAGTCAGGGCAACTAAAAAGGGAGGACACGGATGGAAAAAAGTGTTATCTCAGTATCAATGGCTCTTCTTTGGGGTGTTCTGTTTACCAACGTCCTGCACAGTCTGCCGCTGGGTATCTGCATGGGACTGGTATGGGGATTTTTGCTGTTCCCGGTGAAAGACGATAAGAACAGACCATAATTGAGGGAGGAAAGTGCATGCTTGAGATTGAACATCTGACCAAGGTATATGGGGAGAAGAAGGCAGTGGATGATCTGTCGCTGCACATTCTGCCGGGGGAAATCTTCGGCTTTATCGGGCACAACGGTGCCGGAAAGAGTACGACGATCCGAAGCGCAGTTGGCATCCTCAGCTTTGAGGAGGGAACGGTGAAGATCTGCGGGCGGAGTATCCGGGAGGATCCGGTGGGCTGCAAGCGGGATCTGGCCTATATTCCGGACAATCCGGACCTGTATGAATTTATGAGCGGCAGCGGATACCTGAATTTCATTGCAGACATCTTTGCCATCCCGACGGCTGTGCGGCAGGAGAAGATCCGCAAATATGCCGATGTGTTTGAAATGACACAGGACCTCGGGAAGCCGGTGGCTGCCTGTTCACACGGAATGAAGCAGAAACTGGCCGTCATGGCGGCCTTTCTGCATGATCCGAAGCTGATCATCATGGATGAGCCGTTTGTCGGGCTTGACCCGAAGGCATCGCATCTGCTGAAGGAAATGATGCGGGAACACTGCAAAATGGGCGGAGCCATCTTCTTTTCCACCCATGTTCTGGAGGTGGCGGAGAAGCTCTGTGACAAGGTGGCCATTATCCGACAGGGAAAACTGGTCAGGGAAGGGACAATGGAAGAGGTCAGAGGAGATGAGAGCCTTGAGGAGGTTTTCCTGGATCTGGAGGCGGAGTAAATGCTGTGGGTATTGCTGAAAAAACAGATGGCTGAGGTATTCAAAAGCTACTTTTATGACGCGAAGAGAAACCGGATGCGTTCCGGGTGGGGCATTACGGGATTTATCGCGTTTTATCTCCTGATCATGGTTGGGCTGCTGGGGGGAATGTTTACCGCCCTGTCAAAGACCCTGTGTCCGGTTCTCACCGGGGCGGGACTGGGCTGGCTGTACTTTCTGCTGATGAACGGCATGGCCCTTGGCATTGGCACATTCGGCAGCGTGTTCAGTGCCTGCTCCGGGCTGTATCTGGCAAAGGACAACGACCTGCTCCTGTCGCTGCCCATTCCCGTGCGGACGATCCTCGCAGCGCGGGTATTGAACGTGTATCTGCTGGGGGTGATGTATGCGGCCACCGTCCATATTCCGGCGCAGATCGTTTACTGGACGGTGGCCGGCCTGACCCTGGTACGGGTCATCTGTGGCCTTCTGCTGTTTCTGATTGTGACGGCTTTGGTGCTGCTGCTGTCCCTGATGCTGGGCTGGGTGGCGGCGAAAATCAGCCCGAGACTGAAAAACCGAAGTGTGATTACCGTCCTTGTTTCCTTTCTCCTGATCGTTGCGTATTACTTTTTCTACTTCAGGGCCAGCGGTCTCGTGCAGGACATTCTCAGGAATGCGGCAATGTACGGAGAGAGAATCAAAGGGGCGGCAGCCGGTCTGTTCCTCTTTGGCCGAATCGGAGAGGGGGACTGGGCTGCGGCCGGTATTTTTACGGCAGTCGCCGGAATTCTGTTCGCTCTTGTCTGGACCATTCTGTCCCGCAGCTTTGTCAGTATCGCCACGGCCGGTGTGAGCGCCCCCAAAGGACAGGATGCAGGGAAACGGGTTTGGCAGAAACCGGTGTTTCGGGCTCTGCTGGACAGGGAGTTTGCCCGTTTCACTTCGAGCCCGAACTATATGCTGAACTGCGGCCTGGGCATCCTTCTGCTTCCGGCATTCGGCGTGCTGTTGCTCCTCCGGGGCAGGGGAATCTGCAGTGCTCTGAACGACGCGTTTGCCAGTCAGCCGGGCAGCCCGGCCGTCCTGATCTTTGCAATGCTCGGCCTGCTGTCTGCCATGAACAGCATGGCGGCTCCCTCCGTCTCACTGGAGGGCAGGAGCCTGTGGATTCTGAAGTCTCTGCCTGTAGAACCCCGACAGGTACTTCGTGCCAAAGTGGTCATGCAGCTGATTCTGTCGGAATTTCCCATGCTGATTTCGGCCATCTGTGCCGGATTCATCGTTCCCGCTTCCCTGGGGGTCAGAGCACTGCTGTGTCTTGTGGCGCTGGTATACGTGGGCTTTTCTGCCCTGCTCGGCGTGGCGGTCGGGGTCAGCATGCCGATTCTGACCTGGACAAACGAAATTGTGCCGATCAAGCAGAGCGGCGCGGTCAGCATTGTCCTGTTCGGCAGCTGGGGATTTATTGCCCTGGTGGCGGGCACTTATCTTGGAATCGGGTATCGGATCGGCCCTGCGCTGTATCTGCTGCTCCTGGGCATCCTGCTTGCCACAGCTTCTGCCTTTCTGCTGCGCTGGCTGGATACAAAGGGAAGCCGGCGGTTTGCGGAGCTGTCATAAGAGACGGGTCATGAATCTATGAGGATGCCCAAAGGGCGGAAACTGAGGAAGGGGTGGTTTCGGGAAGATGAAACAGGAACTGACAGCAGGCATTGTTCTGGCTTTACTGGGTGTGAGTCTGGTCATACTTTCACCGGAGAGATGGTGGACACTGACGGAAAAATGGAAAACGGATGACGGCAAGGGGCCATCCGCGGCGTACGCGCTGATCCTGAGGTTGCTGGGTGCGGGATTCGCGCTGGTGGGCGGACTGCTGATCAAATGGGCTGTGAAATGAAAAGGATTTGGGAGGACAGGACAATGAAAATACTGGTACTGAACGGAAGCCCCAAGCGGGACGGGAGCGATACGATGCACATTACCCGGGCATTCCTTAAGGGAATGGAAGAAGCGGCAGAGCAGGATATCCGGATCATACATACCATTGATTCGCATATTGAGTACTGCAGCGGCTGCTTTTCCTGTATGCGCAACGGCGGTACCTGCATTCACCGGGATGACATGCAGGACATTCTGGAAGAGATCCTGGACAGCGATCTGCTGGTCCTGAGCTTTCCGCTGTACTGTTATGGGATGCCGGCACCGCTGAAGGCCTTTCTGGACCGGACGCTGCCGCTTTCCAATATGGCGATGCGGAAAGTCGGGGACCGGTATGAGCATGTGGAACAGGCGGATTTCACGCATCTTCGCTACCTGATGATCTGCGGATGCGGCTTTCCGAACAGCCGGAAGAACTTTGAACCGGCAGTGATGCAGTTCAAGCTGTGTTTCCCGGAGAATCACACGATTCTGACGGTTCCGGAAAGTCCCATGTTCAATGCGGCGGAGGCAGCACCTGTGACAGAGGCAAGACTGGCGCGGATCCGGGAAGCCGGACATCAATATGCCGAAAAGGGTGAAATCGGAGCGGAACTGCTGAGGGAGATCACATCGCCCATGATTCCCGAGGAGCAGTATGCGGCGCTTGTCAACGGCACCGTGTGACCCAAAATGAAAGCCTATCTGACGGTATTTTTTGAAGACCCTTTCTGGGTCGGCGTGTTTGAACGCATCGAAGAGGAGAAGCTCTCTGTCTGTAAGGTCACCTTCGGCGCGGAACCGAAAGATGCGGAGGTCTGGGCGCATATCCTTGAAAACTATGATCAGCTGGTTTTCAGCCCGGCCGTCGAAGCGGAAATCCGGCAGGTAGCGGATAATCCGAAAAGAAGAAGCCGGAATGCCCGAAAGCAGATGGAAAACACCGGTATCGGGACGAAATCCCAGCAGGCGCTTAAGATGCAGAGGGAGATCACGAAAACGGAGCACAGACAGGCCAGCCGGGCGGAACGGGAGGCAGAGGCAAAGCGTCGGTTTGAGATGAAACAGGCAAAGAAGAAGGAGAAAAGATGCGGACATTGAGGCGAGCCGGGATATTCGGTTTTTCCGCGCTCCTGCTGCTCATGTGTTTCTGGCTGACCGGATGCCAATTGTCCGGTACATTCTCTGTCTCCAAAATGCCCGGCGGGGCAGGCCTGGGGATGGAATACGAGCGGCTTAACGGGAGGAAAACGGCGGAACTTGGGTTATCGGAAGGGGATCGGGTGCGGGTGAGCCTTTTACACACTGCCGGCCAGGTGGATGTGGTGCTGTGCCGGGAGGGAGATGAACCCGTCTACCGGGGAACCGGGCAGGAAAATGCGGAGTTCACGGTGACCATTCCCAGGAGTGGAATCTATCAGGTCACTGTAACGGGTCATCTGGCGACGGGGAAGGTCCTTTTCATTCGGCTCGGGGAGGAATTGGGCGGCAGATGAAAAGTTCCCTCTGCGGAGGCGTTCATCTGCCTCTCCGAACCGGTCAGGACATGCATCCGGTCCACCATGGGATCAGGCAAATCAGTCAATTTGGGAGGTTATGAACATGGATAATATGACGGCACTTGTCAGTGCATTTGCAAGAGCGTATCATACCAGCCACAGTGATGAATGGGTGTTTGCCGATTCTTTCGCGGAGAAGCTGCTGACGGAGGAGGAGGTTTCCGCGATTTCGCAGAACATGAGTCAGGGCATCTCTTTCTTTGCACCCGGATTCAGGGGAACCCCGGAGGAAGCGCTTTCCTATATCGTGGACCATCAGCTGGCCCCCTCCGTGCTGGTCCGGAGTGCCTTTTGTGAACGGGCCATCGAGAATGCGGTCAGACTCGGGTGCGGTCAGGTGGTTCTGTTTGCCAGTGGGTACGATACGTTCTCGCTTCGAAACCGGCATAAGGCATTGCGGATCTTTGAACTTGATCGCCCCGAAATGCTCGTGGACAAACAGCAGCGGATGAGGAATGCCGGCCTCAAGCCCTCTGCCCGGGTGGAATATGTCGGCTGTGATCTGTCCCATCCGTCCTGGAAAGAGGCCCTGATTCACAGCGGACTCGATGCCCGGAGATCCTTCTTTGGAAGTCTGCTGGGGATCAGTTACTATCTTTCGAAAGAGGAGTTCCGGCGCCTGATCGAAACCCTCTCCTCCATTGCGTGCGAAGGAACGGCGATCTGCTTTGACTACCCGCTTACGGAAAGCGGCGAGGAAAGCCGGCGCAACCGGGAGCTGGCCGGGGCGGCAGGTGAGCCGATGAAGGCGATGTATTCCTATGAGGAAATGGAAACGCTGCTTTCAGACGCCGGTTTCCTGATTTTCGAACACCTGAATGCGGCAGAGGCGACAGAGGATTTTATCCGGAAATACAATGAGAAAAACGAAGAGCACCGGATGACCGCGCCCGAGGGCGTCGGGTACTGCCTCGCGGTGAAGAAAGTCGCGCCGTCCTCCGCAGAAAGAGTGTGAGAGGAAGATGATGAAGGAAATCAGAACGGCAAGACTGCTGCTGCGGCCGTTCCGGGAATCGGACTACGGGGATCTGTATGAATTTCTGGCGCAGCTGAGGGATGATGAGTTTGAGGGGTATCCGGGAATCACGTACGAAAACGGCAGGACGTACCTTCAGCAGCGCCTTGATTCAGAGGCGTTCTATGCGGCAGAGCTTCCGGATACCGGGAAGGTGATCGGAAACATCACCTTGTGGGCCCAGGGACTTTGATGCCATGGAAGCCGGGTACATCATTAACCCGGACTACCGGCGAATGGGCTATGCGCAGGAGGCGCTTTCCGCAGTGATGGAATGTGCTTTTCGGGCCGGCGTGCACAGGGTATATGCGGAGTGTGGTCCACGGAATACCGCTTCGTGGAAGCCCCTGGAGAAGGTTGGCATGCAGAGAGAGGCGCATTTCAGGCAGAACATCTGGTTTCACAAAGACAATGAGGGAGTGCCTGTCTGGAAAGACACCTTTGTCTACGCCATACTGTCCACGGACAAACGGTGAGGACAGTGCCAGGCGGGACGGTATGATGTTTCCCCGGCCCTCAGGGAGGACAAACGGCACCTGCATCTCAGGGGAACACTCGGGACGGAGGGCAATGGCCGGAATCAGGCATTCCGGGCGGTACAGGATGGAACGGGAAAATGAAGAAAATCAGTTTTGACGCTTGACTCTCACACTGTGTCAGGCATTAAGGTTGGCACGAGCTCAAAAATCAGCAACAGGAGGTACCGCCATGCTGAAAATCGGAGAATTTTCAAAACTGTCCAGAGTCAGTGTCAGAATGCTTCGTCACTATGATGAGATCGGTCTTCTGAAACCGGCTGAAACGGATCCCTTTACGGATTACCGGTATTACAGAGAGGATCAGCTGCCAACAGCGGGGCGCATTGCCGCCATGAAAGAGATGGGTTTCTCTCTGGCGGATATCGCCCGGATCCTTGAGGTGTATGATGACCGTGAGAAGATGGAATCGTTTTATTCTGCCCGGCAGAGAGAACTGGAGGCCTTATCAAAGGATACGGCATATAAGCTGACCCTTCTGGACGCAGCCAGAAAAAGGCTGAGAAAGGAAGAAAACATGAGTTACAACGTTACCCTTAAAACCTTCCCTGAATGCTACGCGGCGACCATCCGGATGACCATTCCCCGATACGAAGAAGAGGGGATGATCTGGGGAAAACTGGCAGAGGAAACCTGCCGGATGAACCTTGTGGAAGATGATCCGTGCCTGTGTGCGGTGACGTACCTGGATGGCGAGTACAAAGAGGAAAATGTGGAGATGATGGCCTGGAAGACGGTAAAAGGCCACTATCCGGATACGGAACACGTAAAGTTCTGCACGCTCCCGGAGGTGACGGTGGCGAGCTGTATCTATCAGGGAAGTTATACCCGGATTACAGATGTTTACGCAGCGGTGGTCGCCTGGATGGAGGCAAACGGGTACGAGCCGGCAGGGCCGATGTTCAACATCTACCATGTCAGTCCGCATGAAACGCAGAATCCGGACAAGTTCGTGACGGAAATCTGCTATCCGGTGAAGAAATAAGGGAATACCGGGTAACCGCCCTGGCTCTTGGCCGGGGCGGTTACCTTTTTTGCTGAAATCGCCGGACAGGCGGTTGAAAAACAGGTGCAGTCGGGAATATAATGACAGCAGTTTCCGGGTAGTTATTCGTACAATCGGGTATTGCCCGGGTAAACGGGGAACAGGTGCACTGCCCTGGATGAAC
>JAFUBF010000532.1 GCA_017460325.1 Clostridia bacterium
CAACTTACAAGAGAGGAAGTAGAAATCGTTAAGTCGCAAATTGCGACTTCACCAGATTCTAATTTCTAAGCTGGTCAAGAAGGTGGTCGTAGAAAACCACCATATGCCTTCACAGAGCAGGGTATATACATGCTTGCGACGGTGCTGAAGGGAGAAGTAGCGGAGCAACAGAGCATCTTTATCATGCGCGCTTTTCGAGAGATGAGAAGATTCATCTCCAACAACGCTCTTTTGTTTGAAAGAATCAGCCATGTTGAGTTGAAACAATTGGAGTATCAGAAAAGTACAGACGAGAAATTCGACAAGGTGTTTCGTTACATTGAAGATCATTCGGAATCCGAACAGAAAATTTTCTTTGATGGACAGATTTATGATGCGTTCAGTTTGATTGCCTCTATTATCCAGAAAGCGCAGAGAGAAATCATCCTGATTGATGGATACGTGGATGTGGACACACTGAACCTTCTTGCGAAGAAGAATAACGGCGTTGATGTGAAGATTTATACATATGCGAGCGCAAGGCTGACAAATACGGATGCTGCGAATTTTAACGCGCAGTATCCGACATTAAGTGTGACAAAGACGCAGGTGTTCCATGACAGGTTCATTATCCTTGACGGGAAGACTGCCTATCATATAGGGGCATCGATTAAGGATGCTGGCAAGAAGTGCTTTGGCATCTCGTTGTTGGAAGATCAGGATTTGGTGTCAGATTTGTTGAATCGGTTGAAGAGAGTATGAGTGACACGGATATATGAGGCTTTGGTAAAATCCGGAGGTGACCACCTGGACGCGGAAACAGCAGTTTGAGCAGGTGCACCGCTATGGCGGCTGTGTCGTTCAGGCCCATCCCTTCCGGGCTGCCTGGTACATTCATGCCATCCATCTCAGCACACATCTGGTAGATGCGGTGGAGGGATACAATGCCGGAAACCAGCGAGCATGGAATGTCTCGGGCATGCATTATGCGCACCTGACGGGGCTTCCCGTAACGGCGGGATCGGATAACCATCATGCCGATCAGATGAACCGTTCCAATCTGGCCGGCGTCTACCTGGATCGTCCGTTTACCTCGCTTCAGGACTACATCGACCTGATTCTGAACCGAAAACCCATTGCCCTGCATCTCCCGGAAACACTTCCGCCGTGGACGGAGGAGATTGAGCCGGAGCTTCCCGTGTTCGTGCTGGACGCGGAGGAACAGAAGCATCCGGTTTCAGCAACCGATGTCCTCAGAAACAGGCGTTTCCTCTGACCATTGGCCTGACAGTTCTCGGCCGGTCAGGGAAAGGAACGGACTCATTGCGTGGCTGCACCTCCAAAAAGCTCCAGTTTTCTGGAGCTTTTTGGAGGTGCCCCGGGATTTGACCGGTGTTGGAATGAGTGGTCTGTCCGTTGTCTTTTTCTGACCGGCACCGGGAAGGTCCTTTGATCCTGCTTTCACGGGCCAGCCAGTGCGCTTCATCCCGCAGGGACTGCCTGCGATTTGCTGTGCATTGGATCATAATTTCAGTCAATGCATCCACTTGATTTTCAGGACAATGTTGGGTATACTTTCGGAGTACGTACGATCGCGCTGTATCAAGGGGTACGGGACGCGGTCGTATAAACGGACCCAAAGAGGAGGAACTTCCAATGAATTTTGATGTAATCCGGAAGAGTGACCCCGCAGTTGCTGAGGCAATTGAGGCGGAACTCAGACGCCAGCAGAGCCATATCGAGCTGATTGCCTCGGAAAACTTCGTGTCTCCTGCCGTCATGGCGGCCATGGGAACGCCGCTGACCAACAAGTATGCGGAGGGTTATCCGGGGAAACGGTATTACGGCGGATGCGAGTGCGTGGATGTCGTTGAGAATCTGGCCAGAGACCGGGCATGCCAGATCTTTGGCGCGGACCATGCCAACGTGCAGCCGCATTCCGGTGCACAGGCCAATATGGCCGTATATTTTGCCATGCTGAATCCGGGGGATACCGTGCTTGGAATGAGCCTGCCGCACGGCGGCCATCTGACCCACGGAAGCCCGGTCAATATGAGCGGCAAGTATTTCAACTTTATCGGTTACGGTGTCAATGACGAGGGTTACATTGATTACGAAGTGCTTCGCCAGATGGCCCATGCGAATAAGCCGAAGATGATCGTGGCCGGTGCCTCGGCCTATCCCCGGATCATTGATTTTGCCAAAATCCGGGAGATTGCCGATGAGGTGGGCGCACTCGTGATGGTCGACATGGCGCACATTGCCGGCCTGATCGCTGCCGGTCTTCATCCGAATCCGGTGCCGTATGCGGACTTTGTGACCACCACGACCCACAAGACCCTTCGCGGTCCCCGCGGCGGCATGATCCTGTGCCGTGAGGAATAGGCCAAGGCCATTGACCAGGCGACTTTCCCCGGCACACAGGGCGGACCGCTCGAGCACGTCATCGCCGCCAAGGCGGTCTGCTTCGGCGAGGCACTCAAGCCGGAATTCA
>JAFUBF010000533.1 GCA_017460325.1 Clostridia bacterium
AATAAAAGAGGGAAGAATACTATGATTCTTCCCTCAAGAAGCTTTGCATTTTTCAAACCCAATATGTCCCAATTGGTTCCTGAACCTGCAATGTTTGGATACAAAATCGTCCTGATAATTAATTTCATACTGCTAAATCCGAAGGTATCGACATAGTCAATTACCCACCACTTTGAACTGAGTGGGAAAAAGGTTACGAATTCTGTATCATACAAGAACCTCAAACTGTTGGAAAAAGAAAACCATTATTTAACCGAAAGAAGATTGCGGAGAGACGGAGAAAACGGTTAAACGCAATTCCTCCCCGCCCTAATGAGGACAGGGTCTCCTTGCTAACTGATGATGAAATCACAGGGGAATAAGGGCAAAAAAAATAGGCTATCAAAAGCGTTTGTTATTAAGTGCCCGCCTTCATTGCTGAATTTTCCTTGAATGAAATAGCACAGATGATACGTCGTCATACGCCAACGCGCATTTATCGGTATTATACCAGATTTACAAAACCGTTGATTTTCCTATGTTTCTTTGATTGTTATTCCTCCATTTTCCTATAGTTTCCGGGGTATTTATTTCTTCAAGTCCTGTTTCCTGCACTTTCGGAGTCCCTGTAAATCAAGGGACTCCGAGCTTTGTTTTGCTTCTCCTGAAATACCTTTTGGCATTTCAGGGTACCCATCACGAACGTCGCGGCAGCGATGCGACTGGTCTTTCCATTATTCAGAAAACCGAAATAACGCTTCTGTCCCTTCCTGCGGGTCTGCACCAGCTGCCTGGTAAAGTAGAGGATACTGTCCTCAAAATCACTGCTGTCCCAGGCCGACCCCAGAAGCACCACTTCACGAAGAGTGGTAATAATATCGTCAGGATTTTGCATAAAGAGAAAATCGAAGCAATGGATACAGCCGTTGAAGAACAACAGTTTTTATCTATAATGGCATCAGCGCCTGAGGATCGGTAATGACGGATGCCCATGGCATACCGTTCAAAGAAACAGTCGCATCAGCCAGCGTTGCCTGGCTGATGCGGCTTTATCAGGAGAAAACTGCCGAGCCGGAAGCAAAATGAGAGGGGATGGGAACTGACGATGATGTATCCATTTATGACGCTGGATGATGCAACGGAGATCGTCCATTCTGAAACGCAGTCGGACGGCCGGGTGAAGGTCTATATTGAGAAAGCGGACGAAAAAGTCGAATTTCATCACGCCGTGTGCTATCTGCCGAAGTATGAGTGGCAGGATGTTTACGGGTTTTCTTCTGAGGAAATGATGCGGTATCAGGATATTGTTGAGAGTACCGCACACCTGATTATCCGGTTTGCTGAAGAAGGTGGTGTATAAAACTGCACGTCATTAACGCCCTGGCCCGATTTCAACGCTTTTCGTCCCCGGCACCGATGAAGGCTTTGACCTCCTCCAGCCTCTTCATGCCCTCTGCCCGGCCGATCTGGTACACCCGCTCCAGCTGTTCCGGATCGTTTTCCGTCCGGGAAATGCCCAGCGGTTCCGGCGGGCACAGGACCAGAATTTCTCCCCTGTCTGCCTTTTCCCAGATCACCCGCATCTGTTCGTTGTAATTGAGATACCGCTTCCGCATGGCCTCCGCAACCTTCGGATACTTCCGGAGAAGGAAAGCCATCAGGGCTGTCCCCTTCCCTTTTTCCTTCCGATACCCCCGGGGCTGCGTCAGAATCACCACGTTCCGGTCATATCCCAGATGCTCCATGTAAGGAAGCG
>JAFUBF010000036.1 GCA_017460325.1 Clostridia bacterium
CCGGGCGCAGTAATCGCTGTCTTTCTCTGCCGGAAAGCCCCGGAAGCCCAGCCCAGACATTCTCATGCATTCCATATCGCTCCCTTGGAATGCACATTCCCCAATCCCATACCACCTGCGTCGGATCATCCGGTGGCGTAAAAGACAGCCTGTCCACTGGACAGGCTGTCTGGAATTTATCTCATCCGGCTGTATTCCGGGCATCTGATTTCATCAGGCTCTTCACTGCAGAGAAAACAAGTCTGCAATCGCTCCTCAGACCGAATCAGTCACCTGAAAAGAGACTGGCCTCTTCTGTTTCACCTGCGGATTCTTCAGACAGCGCCATCGCGCCCATCTCTGCTTCGCTCATTCCGCCAGGTACATATGCTGTCGAGCTGCTGTTCCCATTTCCGGGAGCCGCGCCTGAGAAATTGAAAATCATGCTGCTTGCAGTCGATTCGTTATTGGCCCTGGATGTCGTATTGGTGGAACCTGCACTTCCTGACTCAGGATTAGATCGCCCCAGTTTGGTGACAATCAGAGTCACATCCAGCACAAGGCATATGATCAGCACTGCAAGCAGCACCTTAACCCCGCTGTTCATCGGCAATCACATCCTTTCAATAAATTTGTATTACTCTCAGAGATCTTCGAGTTCGATCAGGCCGCATCCGCCATCTTTCCGGCGGTAAACCGTTGCGACCTTGCCGGATTCAATATTGTTGAACATGAAGAACGAATGTCCCAGAAGATTCATCTCAAGGATTGCATCTTCCACATTCATCGGCTTCGACGCATACCGTTTCACACGGACAACGTTCTCATTCTCTTCCTCATCCGGTTCGGCGACCACCGGCTCCTCATCCAGTTCCGGTTTCCGTCTGAGATCGCGTCCAAGTTTCGTCCGAAGCTTCTTCATCTGGCGCTCAAGAACGTCAATTCCCTTATCCAGAGCCGGCAGAGAAATCTCACGTTCCTGATTTTCCGTACGGAGAGTGTGCCCGAAGTACGGCATCGTCATCTCAACCTTGAACATATTCTTCTGTTCCTGAATACGCACGGTGATGACAGTCTCATCGGGGGCTTCCTCACGGAAATATGAGTCAAGTCTCTGGTGCGTCCGACGTTCCATCGTCTCGAGCACCTGCGTGGGTACATGGGCTGCCTTTGTGTTAAAACGAACGATCATACCATAGGCCTCCTTTATTGGAATGCCACAAAGTGAAAGAAACCCTCTCACTTTCTGTACTCAGATTGTAAGCCCTTCCCCCTGATTGTGCAACCAAAACCGTCTGATATTTATATTTTTTTACTAAACGTTCGCTCTGAGAAACAGGCGTTTATAAACAGGAATCATGTCCGGTTCTGTGCAATATTCCTCAATTCTGCCTGTCTCAAGCCATCTCACCCCGCTGTTTTCCTCCGGTGCCGTTCGAAGCGTTTCCGTTTCATCTGCTTCAAACAGATAGGAAACATTCAGATGCAGATGACTGCCAACCGTTTTTTCTCTCTTCACATGAGCCCAGACCGGCAGAATTTCAACGGATGCGATCCCGCTTCCGATTCGTCTGAGTGTCCTGATTCCGGTTTCCTCCGTGGCTTCCCGTCTTGAAACCGCCTCAAAATCCGGATCTCCATCGCAATGTCCGCCCGTCCAGGACCAGCTCCTGTAAATATTGTGCCAGACCATGAGCGTTCTTGTTCTTTCCCTGTTCAGGATGATGGATGAGGCCGTCAGATGCGCAAAGGCACTTTCCCTGAAAAGAAGTCTGTCCCCTTCCTTTTTCGCAAGTTCGAGTATGATCTGCCTCTCCGCTTCCTCCCGTTCATCCCGGGGAACAAATTCTTCTATCTGTCGGATCCAATTATGCATATTGTTCGTGTTTTCCTCCCAACCATTCGTTGGTATTCCATTGGCAGTACTATATACAGCACCGCGGGCGACCCCGGAGATGCCGGATGAAGGCCGGCAATGGACGATCACTGTCCCGGGAGTGACGCGAATGTCCTTGTGCACGGTAACGCGGAGGCGATACGAAAGCAGGAAAGCGCATAATGCGACGCCAGCAGGCGATTATACGGTCCAGCTGCAATATCTGCAAGGCAGGCTGCAATCCCCATGCAGGCAAGACATACACAAACCGTGAATACGATCCGTTTATTTCTCATCCCTCTTATCATATCCGCTCTCCTCCCGGCCTGCCCATAAGGCTAAGTCGATCCTCTTTGCGTTTGTTCCCGTCCGGGATTCGGGAAACGCAGGGGCATCCGGCTGGTGCATTGACTCCGCTTTGTCTGTCTGAGGAGACCCAGCGGAGTCAAACCAACTGTCCGGTATTCAGTCTCTGATCATTGAAATGGAATCTCATCCTTCCAGAGCATTATAGCGTAGGACATCTTTTTTGACTATCCGAAAATGTCGCAAAAACGTCCCAAAGCGAAACAGAATGGAGTCCCACGAAAAATACCGACTCAGCCAAACTGCACATCCGGTATTCCTTGTCCGCGCCCCATAACCGATTGCGTTGCCACCCCCGACGTTTCTGCCGGTACCTCCCGAGGAATGCTCCCTCATTCCCCCAGGCTGCGTATTTCTTTGCCCATCCCAACGATAAAACCAGCCTTCCCTATTCCATCGTATCAGCAAAGAAAGGGTATAACAGCGACTGGCGCATCAGATCCGCCCGCGGGTCAGCAGAACCCATTGACCGCACTGTCCGGTCATTTGACATTCCCAGGCGAGTCCCTGTATAATGCCGCCGAAAACAATCAAGCCGAACAAAGGTGGAACTGCCCGTGAAGAGCATCATTGATATTCATTCGCACATGCTGCCGGCCGTTGATGACGGATGTGGAAGCAGAGAGGAAGCTCTCGCCATGCTGCGTATTTACGAAGCGCAGAACGTTGAGGCAGTGATCTGTACCCCACACTACGGACAATTTTCCGGTGCCAATGTGGAAAAGGCCTATCAGTGGCTGAAATCTGCAAGTGCAGGCACAAATCTGAGAGTCTACCTCGGCAATGAAATCCTGTATACCGGTTCGGTGCTCCGTGATATCCGGTCTGGAAAGGCTCGTCGGTTAGCCGGGACTGACTGGATTCTTGTCGAGTTTGAGGAATGGGACAGGTTTTCTACCCCGGCGGAGGAAATCCTTGAGGGGATGCGCAAACTGTCAGAGTCGGAGTTTCGACCGATACTGGCCCATCCGGAGCGGTATGCTTCCCTGCAGAATCACCCCGAGTACTGCAGGCCAATCACAGAATTGGGCGTAAAACTGCAAATAAACGCCTATGATATCCGCAAAAACGTCAACACGAATACGAGAAATCTGACTCGGAAACTGCTGGAGGATCAGTTGGTCTCCTTCGTTGGCAGCGACGCACACGGCGCCGTAAGACGCGCTCCGGATCTGCTGGACGGGGTTCAGTGGATTTATGATCACTGTCCGGAGGATTACGCGGATGCCATTGTGCACGACAACGCGGAAGAGATAATAAAGCGCGGAAGCGCATGATCCACGCCACGAAACCGGCATCCGCCAGACAGAGAATGAGCATCTGCAGGAACAGATGCTCTTTTTATATCCGGGTCCAGTCATGTGTTTCATTCCAGATGACTGAAATCATGAATTCTGCTGATGATTTCCCGTAAACGTTCGTTTTCTGCTGTGAGTTTTTCGATCTGCTCCCGTTGTAACGCTATGATCTCACTTTCAGACTGATTATGCGCGCTCTCATCCGACAGTTGTTCAATTTCACAGGTGTTTTCGCCAAGCTTGCTTCGATTTCGTTTTCCCTCTGTCTCCTTTGGCACAATCTCACCTGTAACAGGATCTACACGACCCAGGTAAACACGTTTGTTTTTTGGCTTTTTGGTAATTGGATCACGAAATGCCGTTTGGCTGTAGGCATAAACAGCGCCCGTCTTTTTGTTCGTCTGATATACGGTAAACGCCGCGTTCTTTCCTCCTGTTCTTACGATTTACACCTTTCCCTCAAAGCCGGATCAGGGCAGGCCGGGAAACGCTTTCCCTGATCATACCATCAAAAAGAGGAAGAATCATCTATTTTTCCTCTTTCAGGTTGCGATTTGCCAACAAAAAGAGAAAAAATCATCCATTTTTTATCTTCAACATGAAGGTACACTGTTCACACATTCAGCCCCGTTCCATCCGGTCTGCCGAATTCTACGGAGAAAACAGATCGTCCAGAGTCGCCTGAGCATTTATCAAATTGCTGTACCTGTTTTGCTGTGAACTACCCACCACCTGCTCACGCGAGGTGGGGGCTTCGTATGCCTGACGGCATAC
>JAFUBF010000534.1 GCA_017460325.1 Clostridia bacterium
GATTTCAAATTCCCACCGGCGAAACAGGTACTCAGATCCCCTTCCCCGGGATGCCAGGGGGATAACCCCGGCAAAAACAATCGTTCCGATGGCAATCCAGATTGCCCCAATGACAGCCAGTACACTGGTTTTCCGTTTCTTCTGTAACGCCTCGATATGAAAGGACGACGGTTCATTCGAATTGTAGTACACGTCTATGATTTTCCCTATCATTTCCGGCGGTACATTCCCGTTCAGCTCTTCGGTGTATACCTTTCCGTTGACCCGATACTGAACCTTCAGATGCTTTGTACCCTTATCCTCTGTCGAAATGATCGTTCCCGTTGTCAGCGAACGCTCATCCTCATCTTTCCGTGTTTTTCCCCGATTCACCCGGAGTCCTGCGATCAGCAGGATCCACCCGGCCAGCGTAATCGAGATGTACATGAATATCATGATGAACATGGTTCTGTCCTTTCCGGAATTCCCTTCCCCTGTTCTGTCCCTGGGAGCCGCCTGTCACCGGCACCGGAAATCCTGGTCCCGGCGCCCGGGCCATTACCACCGATGCCGCTCTGTCCCTTCCTCCGGCCAGCAGTGCAGGGCAGAAAACGAAAAATCCACCCCATGCGTTTGGAACATCATCCCCGGCAAGGCTGCCCGAAGCAGGAATATTTCCGTCAGCTCCGCCGCCGTGACCGCTCACCATTCCTCATCCTCATCGTCGTAGTCATAGTGTTTCACTTTTTTGATGATCGCCTTTACATCCTTCAGTTTGATGTCCCCATCCTCATACTGATTCACCTGATCAACCGAAATACTCAGCATATCGGCCAGCTGTTCCTTTGACCACTCCATTCCCTCCCGATAGTATTTCAGTACTTTCCCCGGATCTTTTCCGGTCACAATTCTGAGAAACGTGTCCGCAAACTTTTCAGCCTCTGCCTTCTCTTCCTCCGAAAACACTTCCTCCGGCGACTTGTTCTTGTACTTCCTGTACACCTTATTGGTCTGCAGATAGACTTTGCTGATTCTGGAACGGTCATTGTAGTCCCGGTCAATGTACAGATCCAGAAGATACCGTGCTCGCTTTACCCTTTTCTCCTTCACTGCAAGTGACATGAAAAAGGAACTCTCGCCAAAATCCAGGCCGTACGCCCATCTGAATCCGTCCAGCACAGTCGGGGCAACATCGATGATTCTTTTCCCCACGTACTTTTCAAGCATGATCTCACCTTCCGTCATCCACTAAACATCTCTTACTGACTCTGAAAAGCGGCAGCCTTTTCACGTTCCGCGGGGATAACAGATCCCGTTTCCGTGTACGCAGTCGCCGCCGTTCCATCTCCTATTATATGCTCCGCCCGGCAGATCGTCAAATTCGTTTTGCCTGTCCCGTACGTGGCCGCTGCTCCCCTGTAAAAAGCAGGCCCAAATGCAGCGGTAAATAAGTCGGGAGGGAGCGTTCCCGTACCGGAAAAGCGCAAAGAAAAAGGTCCCTCCAGGGCTTCACTTAAGGGCGTTCGTGGTCGCAATCTTTTTCCTTCCGGTTCTTGAATGACCACACGTTATATGGTAGAATTTACCGAAATTTAATACGACAGATCACCCATTCATCTCCATAAAACTTCACTATGCAGTGACAGGAAAACATGTACCCGCGTCATTCTGCCGGCCTCCCGTTCAGGGTCAACGATTCCGGCCGTTTCCTCATGCCCATCCACTGACCATTCGCGCTGAGTCAGGATTCCATACCGGGCTTATATCCACCAGGAGGTCACGACTGCCATGATTAAATCGATTGTCAGACGCATGCTTTTGGTTCAGATTTTCTCAAATCTGGCATCCATTATCTGTTCATTCATTGACAATATCATCACCGGCCAGTTCCTCGGTGTTCAGTCGCTTGCCGTGACAGGTTTGGTTACGCCGGTTTCGCTGACAATGGTCGCAATTGGTTCCATGCTCTCGGCAGGCGCTCAGATACACTGTGGAAAATCCATTGCAGTGGGTGATCAGAAAAGGGTCGACAGCATTTTTTCTACCAACTTTCTCTTTACAGCCGGCCTCTCCGTCCTGATCTGTTTTCTGTGTATTCTGTTTCGCTTTCAGCTCGGGGCAATGCTGTGTTCCGGAAAAAAAGAGGTCCTGTCCAATGAGACCGCCTCTTATCTGGTGGGATATATCCTCGGTGCTCCGGGAATTCTCGGTACGGCCATCCTCACCCCCTTCCTTTTCATCACGGGGCACGGCAATCTGCAAATGGTCTCCGTGCTGATCGTGACCGTTCTGGACTTCATCCTGGATCTTCTCAACGTACTGGTTTTCCACGGCGGTCTGCTGGGCATGGGACTGGCAACGGCCATCAGCTATAACCTGGCTCTGATCTTCCTCGTCATTGTCCTGATTCGTTACAGGGTGTTTCCGCTTTCTGTCAAAGGCTACTCATGGAATATTCTAAGCTCACTGATTACCTCCGGTCTGCCTGTGGCCGTTGGCATCATGTCTGCCACACTGATGGTCTTTGGTATCAACCGCATTCTCATCGGCGCCTCCGGTGAGGCCGCGGTAACCGTTTTTTCCGTCACATACAGTGTGGGAAATGTGATCTCTGCCATCACCTCCGGTGTCGGGGATGTCTCAAGGTCACTTTCCGGTTTGTATTACGGAGAGAGGGATCTCGACTCACTGCGCGAAATGTTCCGTTGCCTGTGGCGCTATTCCCTTGTTCTGTGCCTTTGCATCGGCTGTGCCGTCATCCTGTTTGCATCCGGAATTGCCTCTCTGTTTGTCAGCGACCCCGGTGAAATAAAGGATATGATCACGTTGGGCATCCGGTTCTATTGCCTTGGACTGTTCCCCTGCTGTATTGTTTTCTCGCTGAAGGGAATGTATCAGTCCACCGAGCATCCGGTCCTGAACAATATCATTCCTCTGCTTGAATACACCACATTTCCCGTGCTGGCAGTCC
>JAFUBF010000535.1 GCA_017460325.1 Clostridia bacterium
AGTATTTATTTGTCAAGCATCAATATTTCTCGTGAGGCCTTGATTTTACTGGCTTTTATGGGCATTGCTTCGGAAAAAGAATTCTGCAGTTTATTGACCGCTTTTACCGGTTTGCAGGAAATTAACGTTGTAAACGAATCGTGTATCTCCGCTCCGGAGGAGCAGTATATGTCATCGCTATTTGAAAAAGCGGATACCTCCCCTTCGCCTTTGGAGCGTATGCTGTGTTCCAGTAAGAGTAAACGATTCGTTTACACAATCAGTGATTGTCCGGATTTCATGCGTATTATGTCCGTACTCGTCGCGAATGTTGTCCGGTTCAGAATAGAATCAGGTCCGCTCCCCGTGCGGCCATTGTCTGGATCTGAATAGCCTGCTGTCCATTTTTCATGCGGCTCTGCATCCAAAAACAGAAACGGCAGAGAAGGAAACATTCTTCTCTGCCATTCGTTTCGGGGTTGGTTGGTTTTCATATGGCTTAATCAGATTGTAGAAGCGTTGGAGCATATCAGTTGCGGCGGAACGAGTTACCGTAATTGCCCATGGCTTTTTCGTGTCCGGATGAATCCGGATAGAGAAGGCGCGGGGCCGGATGGGCCTCGGTAAAGCCCGCAAAGGAATTGACAAACTCTCTTGAACGATCACTCTTCGGGTTTTCAAAGAACTCCCTGGAAGGGCCGCTCTCCACGATGTGTCCGTTCTCCATGAACAGGACTTTGCTCGAAACGTTTCGGGCAAACTCCATCTCATGCGTCACGACGAGCATGGTCATGCCATCCTCTGCCAGCTGCCGCATGACACCGAGTACCTCGCCAATCAGCTCCGGATCGAGCGCTGAGGTCGGTTCATCAAAGAAGATGATCTCCGGCCGGAGGGCAAGTCCTCTTGCAATGGCCACGCGCTGCTGCTGGCCGCCGGAGAGCTGCGAAGGATAGCTGTCGAGACGGTCTGCCATCCCCACGCGCTGCAGTGCCTGCACGGCGATCTCCCGGGCGTCCTGTTTGGGGATTTTGCTGCCCAGGATCAGGCCAAGGGTGACGTTCTGCAGGACGGTTTTATTGAGGAACAGATTGTAGTTCTGGAAAACGAATGCCGTTTTCCTTCGGAGCGTTGTAACCTCTTCCTTCCTGGCTTTGTTCAGGTCGTAGCGGATGCCCTCAAACACCATTTCCCCCTCATCTGCCCGCTCGAGGAAATTGAGGCAGCGAAGAAACGTCGTCTTTCCGGAACCGCTGGGCCCCAGAATGGCCACCACGTCCCCTTTCTCCACCTCCAGGCTGATCCCGTCCAGGACAACCTGATCCTCAAACCGCTTTTTAACATTTCGGATATCCAGCATCATGAGCGCGTTCCTCCATAGCTTGCCAGTTTCTTTTCGCCCCAGTGCTGCAGAGCGGTCAGGATGGTACAGAAAGCCAGGTAAATGAGAGCCACCTCACTGTAAAGGCCCAGAGATTCATAGACGCGGCCGTTAATGACCGTCGCCTGACGGAACATCTCCATCACCGTGATCGTTGCCGCCATGGAGGTCCCCTTGAGCATGGAAATCAGCGACTTGGACAGGGCCGGGAATGCCGTGCGAAACGCCTGAGGCAGGACCACATGGGCCATGATCTGAATAAAGTTCAGCCCGACGCAGTATCCGGCTTCCACCTGTCCGTGGGAAACGCTTTCCATGGCACCGCGCATGGTTTCCGCCATGTAAGCGCCCTCATTAAACCCAAACACCAGGACCGCCGTCGGGAAAGCGTCCAGGACAATGCCGATGCTCGGAAGGCCGTAGAAAACCAGGTACAGCTGAACCAGAAGCGGCGTCCCGCGAATCACCCAGATATAGAACCGGCAGATCTGACGCAGAACCCGTACATTGGCATACTGAATCAGCGCCACGATCACCGAAATCAGCAGAGCCAGCGAAAACGAGAGAATCGTAAGCGGAACAGTAACGCGAATTCCGTACGAGAGGAGCTTGGGAAAGGAATCCACCAGAATCCCCCAGAGGCGTTCATTCATAAAGATCCTCCATCATCTCCGTCCGCAGCCTCAATGCATGTCTTGACCATCATGCCGGTCAGGACACGGATTCCCTGCAGGTAGGCCCGGATGGAAATCCGTTCATTCGTTCCGTGAATTCCCTCCCGGGCGATCGTCTCCTCTTCCAGGAACGGCCCGAAGCGCAGAACACAGCGGCAGACGCATTCAAAGTGCCGGGCATCCGTTGCCCCGCGGTTCTGTACCGGGATAAAGACCAGACGATCAAAGTAGTGTTCCAGCACCGGAATCAGCATCCGGTATCCGTACAGCCCCGTATCCGACGGGCGTGAGGCGCCGATCTGCTGCACGAGAGACAGTTCCACCCGCTCATCCACCAGCGCCTTGCAGTGTTCAAGGAGGGACTGGGGTGTATCAAACGGCGTGAGCCGGAAGTTGATCACCGCTTCCATATCCTGAGGCATGACATTTCCGGCAGCAGAACCGCCCTTTATCATGGTCGGTGCCGCTGTCGTCTGCACCAGATGATAAAGACTCTCGCGCCCCAGGAACCAGTGGAGCAGGCCCGCCTCATCTTTCCGGTCCACAAGATCCATCATCACCGGATCCGTCATCATTGGACGCAATTTTTGCAGGGTTTCCCAGACACTGTCGCTCATATGTGCTTCCGGCAGGTGGGAAAGAATGGCGGCAATGGCCTGGCTGAGAATCCCCAGAGAGGTGCCGTGGAACGGATTGGAGCTGTGTCCGCCCTGGGCGTGAACACTGAGTTTCATGTCCACATATCCCTTTTCATACATGCCCACTGTGCATGCGCAGATCCCCGGTGCACCGTAATCGGCCGCATCCATGATATCCCCGGAGCCCTCATCCAGGACAAATTCCAGTTCCACCCCGCGCTTTTTCAGCAAATCGGCCGCCGCCGTCACCCCGGTGGAGCAGGTTTCCTCATCCTCACTGAAAAACAGATAGAGGGTCCGGCGGAACGATTTGCCGGAGGTCAGCAGGTATTCCGCACTTTCCAGAATGCCCGTCAGCATCTCCTTGATGTCCATGGCCCCACGTCCCCAGATCATCCCCTCCGCCAGATCACCGGAGAAAGGTCCGTGCGTCCAGTTGTCCTCCGTTTCGGGAACCACCGGTACCACATCCTGATGCGCCATGAAGAGGGCCGGACGAAGTGTGGGATCTGTTCCCGGAATACGGATCATCAGGCTGTGCCCGATCCGCTCCGTTTCCCCTGCGCTGAACACATGCGGATAGGTCTCCCTCAGGAAATTCTGCATCCGGTCGAATTCCTCGTACCGGACACGACTGGTATCCACATAGCTGGTCGTTTCAAAGCGAAGCATCTCACGCAGATGCTCAACCGCCCGATCTCCGTTAAAATCCGGATAATCTGTCTCATGAATAAAGAAATCACTGTTTTTCATATTCGCTCAATTGTCCTTTGCCAGTGCCTTTGGGTATTTGCAAAACCACAGAGGCAATCCCCTGACTGCCTCTGTGGATAAATACCTTCTGTTTTCTGTATTGTTGTTACTCCGCGTGGGTCAGATCCAGTCCGAAGTAATTTTCGGAAATGGCCGCCAGCGATCCGTCCTGCCTGGCCTTCTCCAGGATGTCGTTAATGGCGGCAACCAGCGTTTCCGTCTCGGCGCGCGTACGCACCGGATAGGCAACCGGTTCGCCTTCCAGTACCTGGACTACCTTAAGCGGTGCATCCGGATGTTCCCGCATATAATCCTCAATGGAAACCTGCGCGTTCAGGACGGCGTCCACGCGGCCCTGGACAAGAAGCGTAATCGCCTCCACCAGCGTCGAAATATAGGTCACACTGGCGCCATGCTCCTCAGCCAGCTGCGCATAGGTGCTCGAGGGTGAATTAGCTGTGGTTCGGCCGTTCAGATCCTCGATCGTCTTAATGGTATCATTGTCCTCCCGGACCACAAGCACCTTGTGGGTATAGACATATGGCGTTGTAAAGGCGTATTTCTCCGCCCGGGTTTCCGTATAGCCGACACCGTTGCAGGCAATGTCAAACCGGCCGGAATCAACCCCTGCCAGAATGGCATCCCAGTCCGCCTCAAAGAACTCCGGCTTTACGCCCAGTCCCTCGGCAATCAGGGTGCCGATATCCACCTCAAGCCCGGTCAGCACATCATTCTCATCATGATACGTCCACGGAGACCAGTTCCCCTCCATGGCAATGATAATCGTTCCCCGCTCCCGGATCTGATCCAGGAGATCCTTTCCTTCAGCCATGGCCAGGCTTCCCACTGTAAGCACCATGCAGACGAGGAATAAAACAAACAGCTTTTTCATATGAAGCTCCCTTCTCAGCCTGCACTCCGGCAGACTGTTCCAATCCCTTATACGCCCTGCGGGCAGACTGTCTTTTGTTGTCCCCCTCAGGCTCAGGTACGGGTATGATATCACCGAATTCATAGTGAGTCAATAGGAATTCTTTAAACTCTCCCATGCCTCTTTTCTATTCGCATCCATACTCTCTGGCTATACCCGGCAACATCCATTCCTTCGGGAGTGGCC
>JAFUBF010000536.1 GCA_017460325.1 Clostridia bacterium
AGTCCTGATTTTTTAGGAAAAAAATAGTTTCGGATCGGAATAATCATTCTCAAAACAATTAGAGTTAGACTTGCAAGTAATTACGAGCGTCTTCAAACCAGTGACGGCAAGGGTGCGCTTCGACTTTGCAACACCCCTGCCATTTGGGTTCCCTCCTGTTTTGATGTTATCAGGTACCAGGTGTTGCGAAAACCGATAACAGGCGTCGCCTGTTAACTGACCAGAGTATACAGGAAAACAGACCTTCCGTAAATAACCATTTTTTCAGATCAGCCCAAGTTTTTCAAAAGCCACGTACAGCCCGTCCTGTTCCACGGCAGGACAGACCATATCGCTCCTTTCCTTCAGGGCAGGACTGCCGTTTTCCATGCAGACGGAGGTCCCGACCGTCTCGATCATTTCCAGGTCGTTCATGCTGTCACCGAAGCCGATGGTGTCCTCAAGAGGAACACCGTATTCCTCCGCCACAATCCGGACCCCCCGGCCCTTGTCGTACTTCCGGTTGATCAGCTCCCCGTTCAGGCAGTTGTGCGCCGTGATGTCCTGGACGATGAAATGGTAATCCTTCTCCAGTGCCTTCCGCGCCGGTTCCAGCTGCGCCGCTTCCCGGCACATGAAGACGATCTTGTAGATCGGGCTCCCGTCATACTGACTCATGGGAAGGATGTTCAGCTGTTCCGCCAGTGCCTTCCGCCAGCGGATCAGTTCACTGTTCCCATCGCCTGCCTGCGCCAGGAATTCACCGAGATCCTCATCGCCCCAGGTCGCATCCCGGGCTTCAATCGTCCGGAACACGCCTGTTTCCTTCAGCAGGCGCATCCCGGTCTCAAAATCCTCTTTTTCCATCGGGCAGTCAAACAGGACCCTGTCCTTCGTAAAGACATACCCGCCCGCTCCGGCTACCGCGCCATCAAAGCCCTGCTCCAGCACCGGTTTCAGCATGGCCGGATTCCGGCCGGTGCAAAGGAATACCCGGTGTCCCCTGGCCTGGGCACGCCGGACCGCAATCATCGCGCTTTCCGGAGGATGGTTGCTGCCCGCGGGGGTCAGGGTTCCGTCAATGTCCAGGAAGAGCAGTTTCTGATTCATTTTTCCTTCTCCTTCGGTGTGAAAGTGTACAGCAGCCAGCAAAAGTCCCCTGCCTCCAGCTGGATGGTGTCGGCCGCGGTTTCCCTGCCGGTAAGCAGATCGGTATAGATCTTGTCATCCTTCAGCCAGGCAGTCTCAGGGGTGTCCGAGAAATTGAACAGGGCCATGAGCTGCTCCCCGCGATAGTAACGCCCGATGGCAATCACATGATCGTTCCCGGTATCCGGAAGCCAGACATCCCCCTCCGAATCAAAGACGGGATGATCGCCCCGGATCTTTTCCAGCGTCCGGAGTGCTTCGAACATCTTTCTCTCCGGGGCGGTTTTTCCGGTGCGCTTTCCGGCTTTTTTCCAGTCCATTTTTCCCCGGTGCAGGTAACGGCTGTCCTCCATCCTGTCCGGATCGTCGTGATAGGAATAATCGTTTTCCTGCAGAATCTCATCCCCGCTGTAGAGAACCGGAACGCCGCTGAGGGTGAACATAAAGGCATGCAGCATCAGGTCAAGGCGTATGGCCCTGGCAAGGGCCCCGGCATCCTTTGCCTTTCGGGCAGACTCCACGCCGCATAGGGAGGCAGTGGTTCCACAGAGCCTCGCATCGCCCAGTCTCGGGTCATCGTTGTACAGTTCGCCTCTGGCGGGACTGCCGCTGATCTTTCCGGTCAGGGCATCGTTCAGGTACTTCTTGTGCGGAACCTCCATCTGACCGAACTGCGTGAGGAAGCCGTAATCCAGTCCCCAGCCAATGTCATCATGGCAGCGGAGATAGTTCAGGAACGTATATTCGTGGGGCAGGCTGAACACCTGGCGCATCTGATGCTCCAGCAGCCGGACATCCTTTGTGGCAACCGTATGCCACAGTGTGGCCATGGTGGTGACGTTGTACAGAAGATGACACTCCGGTTTGTCGATGGTCCCGAAGTAGGGCACTACCTTGCTGGGCTCCATGACCACCTCACCCAGCAGCAGCGTGCCGGGGCAGACAATCTCACAGACCATGCGCATGATCCGCACCAGGGAATGCACCTGAGGCAGGTTCCGGCAGTTGGTCCACAGCGTCTTCCAGATATAGGGAACGGCATCCAGCCGGATAATGTCCACCCCATGGTTGCACAGGTTGAGCATGTTGTCCGTCATATCATTGAAAACGGTCGGATTGGCATAATTCAGGTCCCACTGATACGGGTAGAAGGTCGTCATGACAACCTTCTGAACCTCCGGACACCAGGTAAAGTTTCCCGGCGCCGTCGTCGGAAACACCTGCGGCATGGTCTGCTCATACGCATTCGGGATGTTCCAGTCATCATAAAAGAAGTAGTGGTCCTGGTATTCCTTTTCCCCGGCCTTGGCGCGACGTGCCCATTCGTGATCCTCGCTGGTATGGTTCATCACGTAATCCAGGCACAGGGCGATTCCCTTCTCGTGGCAGGCATCCGCCAGATCTGCCAGGTCTTCCATCGTTCCCAGTTCCGGCTGAACCCGGCGGAAATCGCTGACGGCATACCCGCCGTCACTCCGTCCCTTCGGGCTCTCCAGCAGGGGCATCAGATGCAGGTAATTCACCCCGCATTCAAGTATGTAATCCAGCTTTTCCCGGACGCCCTTCAGGTTTCCGGCAAAGGCGTCCACGTACATGAGCATGCCAGTCAGGTCATGTCCCTTGTACCAGTCGGGATAGGCTTCCCTGGCCCGGTCCATCATCTTCAGTTTCTCGGGCCTTTCCTCCCAGAGCCGGTACAGCATGTCCGTGAAATAGTCGTACGCCTGCTCATCACAGTGATACAGTTCGTAATACAGCCACTTCAGCTCGTCCTCATGACGGCGAAAGCGGGCAGCAAATTCATCCTGCCAGTTTTTCTTCAACGCAATTCATCCTCCACTTTCTGGAAATTGGGCATGGATTGCCCCTGGATCAGTTCACGCAGCGATCCGCTTTTCCAACCGGTGTAATCCGGTAATCTGACCCTGATTATATAGTAAGGAAAGGACGATGCACAAGTGCTTTTGCAGGCTCCTCCATGTTTTTTTATACCTGCAGAATACAGGAATGTTGAGGACAGGATCCACTCCAAATAGTGTACCGATTTTTTAAGTTCGTTCCTAAAAATGTCCCATCTCCAAAAAGTTCGTTCCTAAAAATGTGTACATGATTTTTCCGGCATGATACAATCGCTCTGAAGTGTCTCGCATCGATTCAGCAATGAACTGCTGATTCGCAGAATGAGGAGGCAGGTCCGTCCATGAACTGCTTTTTGTGGAGGAGGGAGAGAAACGGGTGAAAAGAGATCTGTATGACTGACTGTTGCAATGGAAAAGTTCTCCTTCCAGGAAGCCACTTGTCCTAAAAGGCGCCAGACAGGTCGGCAAGACCACCCTGGTTAAAGAATTCGGGAAAATCTCCGCTCCAAATCCCTGAAGACCTTTCGCAGCCTCTACAGCCATTCCCGTCCCGTCCGGATTTCCATGTCTGATTATCGGGAAAAGGACGGATTAATCAATCTCCCCCTCTATGCCGCCTGTCGGGTCAAAGACTACTGCAATCCGGAAACGTGAACCGACAGATTTGCCGGACCGTAATCATTGGCCCGGGCAAATAGGGTAGAGGGAGGGTTTTGAAGCCCTCGCCCCTCCGCCTTGCACCGTACGTACGGATCTCGTATACGGCGCTACATTGGTCTACACAAAACGAGCATGTTTCAACGTGTAGTAGTCCAACGGATTTATTAGTCCCGGCCTTTTGAGCTTTTCATTTGGCGTCTCCAGAACCTTAGGGCTAATGAGAAAGTTGACGACGTTTCCACAGGCTCTTTTGAAGTGCCCCAGTCTGCTGTTCGCAACCTTGAACGTGTCTTCGAA
>JAFUBF010000037.1 GCA_017460325.1 Clostridia bacterium
ATCTCCGATGCTCCTCAGGTTCACCTTATCCGTCTTGACGAACGCAATCAGATGACTGGTGCTGGCCGGCGCAGAAATCTGCGCAAGAGGCACAAAGCCCGTCGTCTCATTCTGGGAGGAGATATCCAGGTTGGGCGTGGAACCGGCATTGACGTACATCCAGTCACCGAATTTTCCCAGCATGTACATCTTGCTTCCAGCCTCCGCCGTCCCGGTCTCCGCCCCCTGACCGCTGGGCTCGGAGCAGAGAACCGTATTCGCCTTCGCGGTACCTCTCTGCGGAATTCTTGCGGACAGCGGATCCGTGGCCTGGGTCAGAAGACGGACGCTCTTTTTCTCCACATAACCGGTCAGATCGTTCAGGACAATCCGTACAAATTCGGTCTGGGTATAATCCAGCAGGCGAACCTGCGCACCGCCGCAAAGTGCGCCGAGAATCGCAGATCCCTTGTCCGGTTCATGATACACGATAACCGGCATATCCTCATCATCCACCTGCATCACGCCAACGGAGGATTTGGAAACGGACAGGGTCAGATCACTGATGGCGATATAGCCGTAATCGCCCTTGCCATAGGCGCCGGAGCCGCCGATCAGGGTCCTGGCATAGACGTAATTCTGGCTTTCCCCCAGGACCTCCACTTTCATCTGGCCACCCAGGGTCATATAGGGCTTTGCCCTGTCCCCCCGGACGCTGTAAAGAATGCAGTCCCCTTTGGTTTCCATCACCAGCGGATAATACGGGATGGTGCTCCGGGAGGCGGTCCCGAGGGCGACCAGGGTATTCTTCTTCGTCGGGTACACCCAGCCGGACACACCGCCCACGCGGACCCTGCGCCAGAGACCCTCACCACGTCCGAACAGCATGACGCAGTTCGTGCCGTTCCCCATGGACATGATGTTTTTCCCCTTCTGATTCGGAGTCTCATAGAGAATCATCCGCGCATCCGATGAACCGGTGGAAACCACGTAATTCTTGAGGTTGCCGGTTTCCGTTACCACGTCAATGGGAAGGAACCCGTAGATCCGGCCCTGCTCCGAATCCTTAAACACATAGGCCCAGTTGCCAATGATTCCGACCATGTGTACAGACTCACCGGTTGCCACGGTTCCCGCCACCACGGCCTTGTCATCCGTTCCCGAAAGCAGATTGATGTTGTCGCTCCACATACCGGTCAGGTCTGCCTCCGCGGGACGGCACTGGCCAAACCAGCCGTTTTCGCCATACCGGGCTGCCGCTTCCTCCCGGGTGATCAGGAACTTCTCCGACATATACCCCTGAATGCCGGCAATCTCCACATGGACATAGTTCACCTGCTCCCCGGTTTCCGGTTTGCTCTCTCCGTTTTCTCCCTCGGCCGTTGCCTCCGGGGACGGTGTGGTCTGTACCTCCTCCGCCGCGACCGGAGCATCACTGAGCACCTGCACCTCGGCACCCGTATAGAATGATCCAATCACCGCGCCGCCCGCAGTAGGCTGGGAGCGCATGTTCAGCCGCATCAGATCGTTTTTGTCACTCTCCTGATTATCGACAAACAGCGAATCCGCTGCTGCACTCAGGGTAAAGCAGATGAGCAGTAAGAAAAGAATCACACCGGTTCTGCGCATAATCAATCCTCCCAAATTTATCGTTCTCCAGGCCACGCCTGTTTATTTCGCATCTTTATCCGCACCGGCCCTGGGCCGCATCAGGCAAAGCGCACCGGGGGCAATCTCAAATACCGCCTCATCCATCTTTTCCAGCCGGCCATCAATATTGACGGTCATCCCCTTTGATCGCACCGTGACCTGTCTGGCCCGCACCTGTCTGGCAATGCCCAGCCGGACATGCCACGCAAAGAGGAACAGCGGCAGAAGAAAGATCAGACTGAACTTGGGCAGCCTGGGAATCAGGATCACGTCAAAGGCGCCATCATAAAGATCCGCTTCGGGAGCCACCCGCATTCCGCCGCCGAAGTACTGGCCGTTGGCCACCTCCACAATGGTCAGGAACTGATTTTCAAAGGGCCCGCCGTCGATGGAAATGGCTGCCTCCATGGGGCTGTAGTTTTTGAGAACGGATACCAGCGCTTTTCGGTAAGCCTTCTCTCCCGGATAGATCGCTTTCAGTTCCTCGGTCTTTTCAAGGACCTTTACATCAAACCCGGAACCGGCAATGTTAATGAAGCACCGCCCGTTTATCCGGCCACAGTCCGTTTGGACCGGCGTTCCGTCCAGTTGACTGACCAGTGCCTCCATCGGGTCTTTAGGCAAGTGCAGTACCCGGGCAAAGTCATTTCCCGTGCCACCGGGCACGATGTACAGGGGAATCTGCCCTTTGACAGCCGCTTCCACAACCTCGCTGAGGGTCCCGTCCCCTCCGAGGCATACCAGTGCCTCGCAGCCGTCCACCAGCGCCTGCTCCACTTTCACCGCCGGATCTCCCACACCGGTGGTGGCATACAGCCGCGGCTTGATTCCCCGGGCTTCCAGTACGGCCCGGGCCTGCTGCGCCAGTTTTTCCCCTTTTCCGCCGCCGGCCACCGGATTATAGATCAGTCCGTACATCTGATGCATCCTCTCCCGCTTTCCGGCGCTCGTTCTTTCCCCGTCTTGAAATTTCCGCAATCAGGGCCTCCTGCCTGGCCCGCCCTTCCGCATCCAGATCCTTCATGCGGGCAATCAGGAACTTGATGGGCACCCCGAGAGCCCGGAACATCTGTTCATGCTCACTGATGTAATTCGGTTCAAAGCCTGATGCGGCCAGATCGCGGATGAGTGTCACCTGCTTAAATCCGCTTTCCTCAAAACAGGGAAGCGACTCTTCAAACAGCGTGTCATCGTCCGTTTTGAACCAGATCTCCCCGCCCGGCACCAGCGCATGCCGGTACTGCATGAGTTGCCTTGTATGCGTCAGGCGGCGCTTGGCATACTTGGGGTGCTTGGTCCAGGGATTGCAGAAATTGATGTAGATCCGCTCAATCCGGTCCTCCGGTCCGAAGAATTCATCAAAGCGCGAGATATCAAATCGGGAAAGCAGGACATTTGTGACCGGCTTTCCTTCGTAGAGCCTCTCAATGTTTCTCCGCGCATCACCGAGTACATTGGTGGTAATATCCACAG
>JAFUBF010000537.1 GCA_017460325.1 Clostridia bacterium
GGAAAGGCGAAGGGCATTTCCGGCGGCGCCGGTGGCCAGGGAGGACAGCATGCCGTCCTTTCTGGCCTGAGGCAGAAAGACCGAGAGACAGGCGCTGAGGGCCCGGGAAAGGACATAGATAACGGCTAGGGAAAAGGAATCCCGCAGACTGCATTCTGCCAGCAGGCCGGTCATGACCAGAAGGTAGAGGGTGCAGCCGAGAACGGCAAAGGAACCGACATGACTGTCCTTGAGAATCTGAAGGCGCTTCTCCCGGGGCTGCCAGGAGGCAAGGGCGTCGCAGGTGTCCATGAACCCATCCATATGGATCCCGCCAGTCAGAAGGAGGGGCAGAGCCGTGGCAACAGCGCCCCGGAGTACCGGGCCAACGGAAAGGCGGAGACACAGATACTGCCAGAGGATGGCAGCAGCGCCTATGGGCACGCCGACGAGGGGAAAGAAACAGAACGTCAGGCGACGGTTTTCCTCCGTCCACTCGGTCCGTGGCATGGGAAGACGCGAATAGGTGGAAAAGGCAATGATCAGTGAAGGGAAAAATGACATGGCTTTCCTTTCCGGCAGACAGGGTCAGAGTGAAACGGGAAGTGTTCCCCTGAGGGGGACCGGGATTCCGCAGACTACCTCAACAGCGCGGTCCGCAAGAGAGGCCAGAGCCTGGTTCAGCTGTGACAGACGGTTGATATAGGACTGGGTAGATGCGTCATAGGTGATGCCATCTGAGAAAATATTTCCGGTGACAATGACCAGATTGTGACAGATTTCCGCCAGGTGGCAAATGTCCGGGAGGATACGATCCGGATCACCGCTCTCAAACATCTCATTGGCGAGAAGATTGGGAAGATCTTCCAGCAGTGCTGAGGCGCCCCGGTAAACGGGATCAGTGAAACGGGACGTCGGGCATTCCACGGTGGTGAAGTGGAGGGCAGAGCGCATCTCCCGGTGGCGCTGAATCCGGATTTCCGATTCCCGATCCCGACAGATCATGGTGGCCAGATAGAGTTTGTCCCCGGGGCAGAGAGCGTGGATGACTTTTTCCGCATAGGCGGACTTGCCGCTTCCGCTGCCTCCGATAATCAGAACATTCATGACTCTTCTCCCAGCGGCCGGTACGCATCCATATCCAGCGCCTCAAAGGTGTGGTTGCTTTCGTAAACACTGAGGGCCATATCAAGCAGCGGAAACAGCATTACGGCACCGGTTCCCTCGCCCAGGGCCAACTCAGCGTGAATGATGGGAGTCAGGCCAAGAGCCTTAAGGAGTGCGGAGGCGGAAGGTTCCCTGCCCATATGTGAGGCGATGAGAAAGTGTCGGACCTCCGGACAGATCCGGACGGCCACCAGGGCGGCAGTGCAGGAGATGACGCCGTCCAGGACCACGGGAATGCCGTACTGGGCAGCCCCGAGACAGGCGCCTGCCATGCCGGCAATTTCAAACCCGCCCAGCGCAGCAAGGACGGAAAGCGGATCCCCGGGATCCGGGTGATTTACCCGAATGGCCTTTTGAATGACCTGAATTTTTCGGGAAAGGCCTGCATCGGAAAGACCGGATCCGCGTCCGGTGACCTGTTTGGGAGGAAGATTCAGGAGGACGGAGGTCAGGGCAGCGGCGCTGGTGGTGTTCCCGATGCCCATCTCTCCCAAAGCCAGAAGCCGTGAGCCTTTTTCGAACATAACCTTTATGGATGCGATACCGGCCTGAATGGCGAATACGGCCTGCTCAGGGGTCATGGCAGGTCCCTGCGTGAAATCCGCTGTTCCTTTATCCACGGACATCCGGATAAGATATGGCCAGTTGGGGGATACCGTCATTCCCATATCGATCGCCATAACATCAGAATCGGTACAGGCGGCCATCTGGTTGATGTTGGAGTTGCCCTCACAGATGGAGCGGGCAACCCGCCAGGTCACGTCGCTGCCACACTGGGACACGCCCTGCCGGACGACCCCATGATCGCCGCAGAAGACCAGGACGGACCTCGGTTTCAGAGAGATATCAGGGGTCCCCTGGATGGCGGCAATCCGGGTCAGAACGGATTCAAAAAGGCCAAGACTCTTCAGGGGCTTGGCCACGCGGTCAAACCGTTCCTGCGCAGCACGGCGGGCAGACTCGGAGAGCGTGCGCGGTACGATAAACGTTTGTTGCATAGGATCACCTTGTAAGGAAAAAGTAGAGAATGAGCAGGCAGGTGAGGAAGAAAAAGGCCGTGAAAAGGAGCAGATGGCAGGTGGAGTGGATGTCTCCCCGCCTTGCCGGACGGTCTGCATCGCCTATGGTCGGCTTGAACTGCGGCCTGCCGAAATAGGTATGTGTACCGCCCAGCTGAATGTGAAGGGCACCGGCTGCAGCAGATTCACCGCAGGCGCTGTTCGGACTCGGGTGCCTGGCGTGATCACGCAGGAAAATCCGAAAGGCGTTTGCCCCGTCAAGGCCGGCCGGAAACGCAGACAGGGCCATCATCAGGCCGGTGAGCCGGGCAGGAATAAAGTTGAGGACATCGTCCAGTCTAGCACTGCAGCACCCCAGCTGCAGGTATTTTTCATTACGGTATCCGACCATGGAATCAAGGGTTGAGGCGGCCTTAAAGCCCCAGAGGAGGATGGGACCGCCAAGGGCAGCGTAGAACATGGGGGAAATCACGCCATCTGTCGTGTTTTCCGCGACCGTTTCAACGGTGGCCTTGATGATCTCCTCCTCACTGAGGGAATCTGTATCCCGCCCGACAATGCGGGAAAGTTGCCGCCGACCGGATTCAAGGCTCTGTTCAAGCGCCGCCTGGACATGACGGGCCTCGGTACACATGGACCGGGCTGCAAGACCCATCCAGTCAAGGAGGACCATTCCGATAAAACAGGGAACCGGGCCGAGGCAGCGAAGAAGAAAGAGAATCAGGGCGGATGTGAGCATGGTCAGGGACACGGTCAGAAAGGTCAGAATGGCACCGGCAAGGAACAGATTGCCCATGCGTGCCCGCAGGCGGGCTTCAGCAAAAGAGATGAACCGGCCGATGAGGCGGACCGGATGATAGAGCCACTCGGGATCTCCCAGGAGGAGATCCAGGAGAAAGCCACCCAAAAGGGCCGGGATAAAGAGCCTGTTCATGGCCGGTCCTCCCGGATGATCTGCCGAATCCGGTCCATATCCAGACTGGCCCGGACAATATCCGCGATGCGGTTGAATTCATGTTCGCGGAAATCGGCCATGGTTTGGACGGGATTGTCCATGGCCGGGCTTTCGTGGCGTAGGTGTCTTTTCAGCGCCGAAAAGAAAAGCCCGTCATCGAAGAGTCCGTGGAGATAGGTACCAAGTACGTTTTCCGCCGGATTGCAAAGGCCGTCCGTTTCCCCGCGAATATTGAGCCAGGGCACGGCATGGGGACCTGGTTCATTTCGGCCGGCGTGAATTTCATATCCATCCAGCATTTGCCCGTTCAGGGCGCTGAGCCAACCCCCCTGACAACGGATGATTCCGGTGGACTGGAGGGTTTGTTTTTCGGGGGAAAAGGTGACGGCCATATCAAGGAGGCCAAGGCCCGCAATCTCGGGAACACGGGATTCCACGTGCAGCGGATCCAGGAGGCGCTCCGCCAGCATCTGGTATCCGCCGCAGATGCCGATGACCGTGCCACCGCGCCGGGCATGCCGGATAATTGGTTCGTCCAGTCCTCGGTTCCGCAGATCAATCAGGTCTTCAATGGTATTCTTGGTTCCCGGCAGAATGATGATATCGGCATCGGCCAGATCATCCGGGCTCTTGGCATAGCTGACCCGGACGCCGGGCTGCAGGGTCAGGGCCTGAAAATCGGTGAAATTGGAGATGTGGCGGAGCCGGAGGACGGACACCTTCAGATCACCCTGACCCACCGCCTGATGGAACCGTTCCGTGATGCTGTCCTCGTCCTCCAGTTCCACATCCATATAGGGGACAACGCCCAGCACCGGTACATGGATGCGGGATTCCAGCATGCGCAGGCCGGGCTCCAGAATACTGACATCGCCCCTGAATTTGTTGATAATGACCCCTTTGACTCTTGCCCGTTCCTGCTCCTCAAGGAGCAGGATGGTGCCCAGGAGGGAGGCAAAGACGCCGCCGAGATTGATGTCCCCCACCAGAATGACCGGAGCATCCGCGGCCTCGGCCATGGACATATTGACAATATCCCCGTCCCGCAGATTGATTTCGGCGGGGCTGCCGGCTCCTTCCAGAATAATGCAGTCATAGTCCCGCTCAAGGGATTCGTAGACCTCGTGGATATGCCGGCGCAGCCCGGGCTTGTACAGGTGGTATTCCATGGCGGTCATGGATCCAATGGGCCGGCCATCCACAATGACCTGACTTCGCCGGTCTCCGGTGGGCTTCAGGAGGACGGGATTCATCCGGATATCCGGTTCCACGCAGGCAGCCTGGGCCTGTGTGACCTGGGCACGCCCCATTTCAAGCCCGTCCCTTGTCACATAGGAATTGAGTGCCATATTCTGCGCCTTGAAGGGCGCCACACGCATTCCGTCCTGATGCAGGATGCGAAGCAGAGCCGAACAGAGGACGCTTTTCCCCACGGAGGAGGCGGTGCCCTGGATCATAAGACATTTACCGCGCATGCTGACCTCCTGTTTCCGGATTCAGATTGTTCCCGTCCGCAGCGGCTGCCTGAGGACGCTCAATGAGGATGACATCCATATTCCGGGCAAGGGCCGGAAGGACTTTCTCCGTGATCCCGCCGGCGGCGCCGGAATCTTTGGTCACCAGGGTCTGAATATGCAGATCATCGTACAGGGCGGCGTTCAGTTCGGCGGAAAACGGGCCCTGCATGGCGATGATATGACTGGGGTGAATACCCGCCTGTTCACAAAGCGTGAGGCTCTGAGCAGTGGGGAGGACACGGACATAGAGCCGATCCGGGGATACTGTTTCAGTATAGACCGAAAGAGTATGGGAACCGGTGGTCAGGAAAACCGGACCTTCCATATGAGAAAGGAGGGAGGCGGCTTCCTTTGCATCCCGGACGGTGAGAACATGTTTCCGCCAGGCGGCCTCTCTGTCTTCCGGCCGCTCAATCCGGACCAGAGGAATCCCCAGTTCACTGCAGCATGCGGCAATGTTATCATGCACCTGGAGAGCAAAGGGGTGGGTGGCATCCAGAACACGACGGGGCCTGAGCTCCGTCATGAGGGCACGCATCCCGTCCAGGTCAAGGCGGCCGATGCGGCAGTCCGTGCCAGGCGGGAGAAGAGATCCGGCGTAGGCCGTGGTGACGCAGACGACGGCATCCGGTTCATCCAGAACGGCCTGCCGGCCCTCCGTTGTGCCGCCGAAGATCAGGGTGTTTATCATGATTCGGTTTCCTTCTTTAAGACCGGCTCTTCCCCTTGTTGGGAAGACCGGTCAGCGCTGCAGTTCCTCTTTCAGAATGGAGACAAGCCGTGCATTCTCGTTGTCCAGCCGGACAGCCAGACGCAGGTAATGGCCATCCAGACCGAAGGAGGTACAGGTTCTGACAAGAATTCCCTGCTTTTTGAGGCGGGCGACAATGTCCTGCATGTCCCGGGGAAACCGGACCAGCAGGAAGTTGGCGGCGCTGGGAAAAGGAAGTGCACCCAGTGCCTGCAGCTGGCGGGCAAAATCGAAGCGCCTGCGTTCGTTTACGAGCCGGTCCGCCCGGATTTCCTTCAGATGCTCCGGCAGAGCGGCGGCCACAGCGGTGGCCGGGGCACTGAGGGGCCAGGGAATCATTCGCTCAGCCAGGCGGGAGATGGTTTCGGAATCTCCCGCGATGTATCCCAGACGAATGCCTGGGATGCACAGGATCTTGGTCATGGAGCCCACAACTGTGAGGCCTGGGCAGACATGATGACGCACGGTCTCCTCCGGGGCGAAATCGATAAACGCTTCATCCACCAGGAGGGCGGCGCCTGCCGCTTTGGCCCGCCTGTGAAGAGAAAGGACAGATTCGGCTATATGGAGGGCGCCATTCGGGTTATTCGGGTTGCAGAGGATCAGGAGATCGCCCTGCTGCGGCTCCTCCTGAGAGAGAACGACCTCCCGGCCGTAAACCGACGCCCTTGCGGCATACTCGCTGAAAGTGGTCTGGGGAATCAGAACACGGCCGGTGCCGGAGGAGAGAATCAGGTCAATGGCGGCTGTCCCGCCGGCGGTGGGCAGAACCTGCGCTTCGGGCAGTCCCAGGTACCGGGCCAGTCCGGTTCGCGCCGTGCGCATGGAGCGGTCCGGATAATAGCGGACATCTTCAAGGGAGCGGGTCAAAGTGTCCCGAACCCATTCGGGCGGGCCTTCCGGACGAAGGTTGGCAGAAAAATCCAGCCACTTTCCCGGATCTCCTTCCCATACATTTCCACCGTGTTTCATCCCCAGAACCTCCTGATCATGTCCGGCCGACCGGCAAAATAGGTGTGTGCAAAAGCACCCAGCGTACGGGCCTTCTGGTATCCGCACGTCCAGACCCTGTCCTGTCCCGCCTTCGTTACCGTATAGACGGAAACTGCGTCCGGCCCGGGCTCAGCCACGGCATGATGAAACTCATGGGCCGGGAACGTGAGACCGGACAAGTCATGAACGGTGCAGTACCCGAAGCGCTGCAGCCGCTCCGTCATGTGACAGTGGACCGGCAGGAAACCGGTCATGGGGAATCCGTCAATCGCTTCGCCCAGGTACATGAGACCGCCGCATTCCGCGTAACAGGGCAGTCCGCTGGCAAGAATATCCCGCAGGACCTGTCGCATGAGGGTGTTTTCGCTCAGCTGCCGGGCAAACACTTCCGGAAAGCCGCCGCCCAGATACAGGCCGTCCAGCTTTTCGGGAAGCGCCGTGTCATGGATGGGGGAGAAGGGACAGAGGATCATGCCGCACCTTTGCAGGGCATCCAGATTGTCCG
>JAFUBF010000038.1 GCA_017460325.1 Clostridia bacterium
CACTTATTGATGTAAAAGTGGATGTTTCGCTTTTCAAAGTAGGGCGTGCAGGTTTCCCATACGCGCGTTTCCGGATACAGCTTTTCCACTGCCTGCCAGGCCGCGAATCCCAGTCCTTTGCTATGGGCCTCCGGATGGATAAACAGCAGTTCCAGATGATTGTGCTGCGTCTTTTCATCGATCCTGAGCACGAGACCGCCCACAATCTTCCCCTCCTCCCGGATACGGTATGCGACGCCATCGTCAATGCTCCGGCAGATGGTTTCGTGGGAGATGATTTCGCCGTCTTCCTCAAAATGATTATCCCGCATTCCGAATTCCTCCATCGCCCCAAACCTGAAAGCGCGTTGGTTATCCAGAATGAACTGTTCGCGGTCATCGTCGGTAAGAAGGGTCAGCGTGATGTTTGCCATGGTAAAATGCCTCCTCAAAATTAATGCCCGGCAACAAAAGACCTCATGGTCAGTTGTTCCGAGCTCACCCGGCATCTTATCCAACAGGCGGCCTGCAGAGCCTGCGCTCTGCGATCCCCTACGCTACGGCGTACTGTCCTCCGATGACCGATATTCAGTTGACGTCTGCGATTATACCAAAGAAGTCAGCCGTTTACAACCGATGCATCTCCTGTTTTTCGGGTCGTTCGCCCGGAAAGGAGACAGATTCCATCCGTCAAAATCCGGGAAGTTCCTGTTCCGTTTCCCGTCAGTTGTGTTATACTTTACCGGTCCGTTCAGGATGGTCCATGATCATATTCAACAGTTCTGCACTGACGATGTTGGGACAACATCCTGCTAAATACCCACCTGGTCACTTCGAACCTTTCTGAGCAGGAGGCCATGGCATGGCGATTTATGTAACAGGCGATACCCACGGAGCAGATTCACATGGTTTCTTTTCAGTTGACGGATACATGCGCAGGTTCAGTATGGACGCATTTCCGGAGCAGCGAGAGATGACCAAGGAGGACTATGTCATTATCTGCGGTGACTTTGGCGGTGTATGGGCCACGGACCGTTTTTCCCCGGATGAATCGTCTTCGGAAAAAAGCAGTCTGGACTGGCTCAATAACCGTCCGTTTACCACCCTGTTCGTACCGGGGAATCACGAAAACTATGACCGGCTCATGGGATGCCGTAATCAGCGGCTGATGGACTCCTGGTTCTATTCCGGAATGTCCGCCGAAAATAAAGAACGACTGCGTCAGGGATACCCGAGAATGTTCTGGAACGGCGGGTATGTCCGAGCTGTCCGTCCCTCTGTCCTGATGCTTGAACGCGGGTATATTTTCAAAATCGACGGAAAATCCTGTTTCGCCTTCGGCGGTGCCCGAAGCCATGACATTCAGGACGGGAGTCTCGATCCCGCAGACTATCCGGACGAGGCATCCTTTAACAAGGCGTACCGGGCCAGAAGAGGCAGAATGTTCCGTGTCCGGGGAATCTCCTGGTGGGATGAGGAAATGCCCTCCCGGGAGGAAATGGACATGGGCCGCCGAAACATTGAGTCCTTTGTCCAGCAGGGAAAGATCGACTTTGTATTTACCCATGAGGCACCCGCCTCCGACAAGGTCTTCCTGAATTATCCTGCCAGGGATGAACTCAGCCTTTATCTGGAATCCCTCCGGAACATCATGACCTATGACAAATGGTTCTACGGTCATCTGCACGACAACCGGCGCATGTTTCAGAATCACTATCTCCTGTATGAGCAGATTCTGCCAATCTGCTGACAATCGACCCGCTGAGGAGGTACCCTTATGAAGAAATCCTTCGCCTTCTTTTTCCTGATCCTTTCCTGTCTTCTTTCAACCCTGTGTGGTGCTGAAACGAGGCAGGGTGTCATCTTCCTCGAAGGGATGGAGGAACCCATTGAGGAAACCCTGTATGAAAGTCCGCAGGGGTTTTCCTTCTGGTACGTCAGTGACCGGTTCAGCGTCCAGGGTTCGGCGGATCATCCGGAGGCAACGGTGATCCGGTCGCTGTATTCAGATGACACGCTGGTTCTCTCCCTCTGCACGCAGGAGGATGCCGAAAAGTTCATTTTCACATCCGGGATACGCCTTTCCGATCTGTCCGGTCCGACTCAGGTCCGTATGCATCTGGAGCCGGAAACAGGGACCTTTCACTTCCTGACGCTGATCCCGAATCACGGACAGTATCTTGCGGCAAACGGCAAATACTCGTCGGAATCTGCCGAAGGAAACGCAAAGTACATGGACCGCATTCTAGGCAGTATTATCTTCGCTGAACCCGCCGAAAGAGAGACTCTCCGTGAGCCAGCTGATCCGTAAAGAGTCCCACCGCGTACCGATCTATACTGGAAAGACGAAAAGGAATGGCCAAGCCATTCCTTTGTTTCTGTTTATCCTCTGTCACAGAAGTGTGCGGCCCGAGTTCGGGAACTGTCCCGCTATTCCACCTGGCAGAGCCACCTGCAGATCTCATCCATAGCCCGCATACTTTCCGGCAGAGAGGGCAAAAGCGCGGGAAATGCATGAGTCAGTTCCTTTCCCTCGTCAAAGTACATCAGCTTATATTCGTGCCCGTACTTATCCAGCACATCCCTGTATTTCAGAGTATCACTTCGCAGAAAATCCGCCCTGGAGGAGATCAGAAAGATCGGGGGCAGCAGGAAAAGGAGCTGGGGATTGTCCGGGGCGATCTGCGCCATAAAGTCCCGGTCTTTTCTTTTATCCTCATATAACTGTTTCCTGAACACAAGCCCGACTTTGTTAACCTTGTTCGTATAGATCATCCCGCTGATCAGAATCAGATGCGAAATGCGGATTCCGTAATCCCGGCAACCGAAGAGCGTACGTATTCTCTCTGACACGCCTGCCGCTGCCGCATAAATCGACAGAAACGCTCCCGCGCTTTCCGCACAGATCGACACATCATGGGGATCGCCTCCGAAATGACTCAGCGTGACACCAACCATGGCAAGGGCCGCACACACATCCGAGATCATTCCAAACGCGTCCGCCCGGTCAATCAGACGGTATTCAATAGAATACACCACCAGCCCATGCCGCGCCAGTTCCTGACAGAACACACGGTCCGAATTACGGTCCCCGGTCACCAGTGCACCGCCGTGCACAAAAACAATGACCGGCAGCCTTTTCGCCCCTCCGTTCCGCGGATATACGACATTGGCCATCAGTTCATTGGACGGATCGCCGTACGGGATATCCTGCTGCTCCAGGAGATCCCACGGAAGAGGACGATCCTGTTTCTCCGCCCGGATTCTCATGAACGGAGGCGAAGAATTGTTATCCTTTCGGCTTTCTTCGTTGTTCAGCAGATTCTTCAGAACCACATTCATTCCATTTTCCCTCCGGTGCAAGTCCATTCATGCCTCTCAGCTGTTTCATTCTCCGGGGCCATCGCCGCAGGCAAAAGGGCCCCTTCTCCGCAGCCGCTGAAGGCATACGCTCTCTCACCGGATTATAGCCAATCCACTCTCCGCGATCAAGAACTATTTATGCGCAGTCAACGGCCCCTTGCCCGGCAAAGGTCATGACACCGAAAAAGCGGGCTGACCTCGAAAGTGTCAGTCCGCTTTCCTTTTCTTTGCCTGCGCAGTCACGGAAAGGTGCCTGCATCCGGCCCGGGTGCAACCTGCTGATTATTTCGCAGCCGGCTCAGCCTTCTTGGGCTCTTCTTTCTTCGGCTCTTCCTTCTTAGGGGCAGCCTTGGGGGCCGGCTTCTTGGGCTCAGCCTTCTTGGGTTCGGCCTTCTTGGGCTCTTCCTTGACGGTCTCTACCTTGACTTCCTCGTCGGGAGCTGCTGCTTCTTCCTTGACTTCCTCAATCGCAGCCTCTTCCTTCTTCTTCTTGCGCTCTTTGCGCTCTTTCTTATTCTTCTCGACGGTGGAGTCTACCAGCTCGCGGACCTTCTTGTTGGTCTTGCGGCGGAGTTCCTCAACAGCATCGGCCTGCTTGACGGCCTGCTCATTGGCGATCTCCTGGAGTTCCTTAACCTTGGAAGCAACCTGCTTGGGGCTGACGGTGAACGGAAGTCCCGGAATGGAAGGAACGCTGTCCGGCAGGAATGCAGCGACGGTCTCCTGCATTTCCATCATGTAATCAAAGAACTGCTTCCACTGCTTCTTGCAGGTATCCGCAGTGTTGTCCTGCATCTCGGCTACCTGATCCCAGACGCTGAACATATTGTCCTCAATGGTATCCATCCATTCATCCGTCTTCTTCCCGAAAAATACGAAATCGTCCAGGTCAGGCATAAACGGAGGCTTCATTCCAAAAAATCCGGGCCACTTGTTAGAATTCTTCTTGCTCATTTCTTTTGCTCCTTCCATTAATGGCATCATATATTTTTTGTATGCCATCTTTACCATTTTGGGGGTCGATTTCTGCAAACTTGCAGGAATATCATTCAGATCAAACTCGGTCAGTTTCATTACCAAGTCACGAAGTCCCGGGAGACGGAACAGCTTGGAATAATGACCTTCATTCAGATCTGGGATGACCGCAAAGAGTTCAGAGAGGATATTGTAACAATCATCCTCAAGTTCCTCGGGAATGCCTGCTCCCATGGTGGCGTTCTCGCCTTCCGCTGCCGGAATAAGCATGATGTCCGTGACATGAATACCATCCATCTTCACCGGTTTCACGGAATAGCGTGCACCCGTTACCGAGCCCGAAGCCAGCTTTTTGCTGTCCACTTTTCCGCTGGTATTCAGAGGAATGCTGTCGGTAATCACGACCTGACTGGGCAGGTTGCTTTCCTCAATCATTCCATTCTTGATGAACACCTGAACCAGCACTTTATGGACGGTATTCAGGGCGTTCAGTCCACGTTCGTTCAGTTCCACGTAGAGCACGGGAACATTGTCGTGAAGCATCTTATGGAACTCCGGCACCAGTCCGCAGGCGGCAATCCCGGGCTGCGCCGTAATGGCGTTCTGAACCAGGCCCGCATCAAAGCGAATACCGGCATTGTTGACAAAGAACTGATTGTCCCTGCCGATGCATGTCAGGCTTCCATCCTCGTTCACGCGGACAAGATCATGCGTATTGAGGTAATCCTCATTGCCAACGCATTCCAGCTCAAAGAACACCGTGTCATCCAGACGGCCGGTACTCATCGTCGGTGAACTCAGAAGCAGCACACCGGTGCGCGGGCCATCTGAAATGTCATAATAGCGCTTTTCGTCTTCCACATAGATCTTCGTCTTGAATCCCGGAAGCGGATACCCGATGGCATCATCATTCCGGTCCGTCGGTGCCAGGATGCAGGCGCCGCCCAGTTCAGACAGTCCATAGCCGTTGATAATCCGGGCAGTGGAACCGCAGGACTTCAGATAATCATTGAACTTCTGCTTGTATTCAGGCGAAATATAGGTGCCTCCCATGAACACGACCTTCAGCGCGGAAAGATCAATGTCGGGCATCGTCTTGAGCCAGGAATCCAGAATACTCTTACTGGTAAAGAGCACGTTGATTCCGAAGTGCTGAATGGCCTCCGAGTAATTGGGGTTGGTCGCACCGAACGGCAGACTGACGACTTCCATACCCAGTCCGAGAGGAGTATGCAGCATATCCACCATGGCGTAGACCCAGGACATGTTCAGGGTCAGGTAGGTTACCAGATGCTTCGGAACAGTTTTGAAGTCATCAAACGTATTCTTGCAATGAATGGCGCAGACCACAAACGCGTTCATGGCTTTGTCTTTCAGAGGAACCGGCTTATGCATGCCGCTGACCGTACCGGTCGTGTGGAGGACCACATCGGAATCTCCCCGGGTGCTGTACTCGACAGGATATGCCTCGTACTTCTTCATGAGATCTTCCATCAGGTAACCGTCCTCCATCTCGCGGAACAGTTCCCTGTTGAGATTCGTAATTGCCTCAAGAGGAGGAATTCCGTACTTACCGCCCATGGGACTCTGCAGCAGAATGATGTTGCGCAGTCCAAGTTTCTCGCGGTCGCGGAGCAGACGCTTCATTACATTGGGGAATGCATAATACTCAGAGATCAGGATGTCGGTAATTCCCTCTCTTTCGATCATGCTGTTCATCTGCTTCTCGTCATACAGGTCAAACGGATAGATGAGGGAAACGGAAGCCCCCGTCATATTCAGCCCGTAAAACGCAAAAACCGTCTCCGTCAGAGGCGTACCGATGAGTGCCACTCTGGAGTGATTTTGGGCCGTAATGTTCATTCCGGAAAATGCCGATGCGTATCTTTCCCACTGATAGAACATCTGCCGGTAGGAATACGTCCGGTAACCGTTTCGGAACGCAATGCTGTCAAGGCGTTCATCACTGGTGGAATTCAGTTCCTTGATGAAGGACCAGCAGGGCTGATCAATCAGCTCTCCGCTTTTCAGCCGTTTCTGTAACTTTGCAACCTGTTCTCTTTCGTTCCCGTTCATGGAAAAAGTCCGATACCTCCCTTTTCTTTCTGAAGCCTGCCCCATTGCAGGCAGTGTCGAGCATGCTCAGCAGGCAATTCCTTTCGCAACCGCAGAGTTTCTGCCATTGCCCTGCGCTTTCGGCAGGAAAAATCACTTGCCGCTGAACGGGGTGCGCAGAACTGAACCAGTACTTTGTCCGAATCACAGTCCGTGATAACGGACAATGCACACCCAGATCTGTCTCCCTGTCAGCGGTGATCCCTCCACCCTTTCAACTTCCCCCCCTGCACCGGACATGCCGGGATTTGCAAAAGACTGTCGTAACATGGTTCCACGAGGAATCACCTGTCAAACTCACTCTGACACTCACGGCACCATCCGAGGCGGAATCCGGATCACATGTTTCGCGTTCGACAGTCAAACATCCGATCTGTCACGCCGTGATTCATTCCGAAAAAATCCGGGAAGGTTCAGTCCCTGAGCCTCGAATTTAAGCGTATAAAAAATTCATCAGTGAGCCAAAGAAGACGTGTAAATTGTACTCATAAAAATGTTAAAAAACCGTAAACTTTTTCAAAATCAGTAAAAGAATACGTAAAATCTCGTGCCAAACCGGCACAAAAGTTCAGTTTTCGTGCTTTTTTCGTTCGTTTTTTCTCCCTGACGTTCTGCATTTTTCACGTTCGAACATGCGGATTTCCGGATGTTCACATCCGACGGATCTCTGTTTTTTTCTGCAAAACGACCTCCTCTTTTTCCGCATTTCTGCCTCATTCGAAACCGCCGGTGATCTCTTTCCCGGTTCACTGTTTCCCCGGTTCCGTGTTTTCCTTCACGGTTCCGGTTGACAGATTCACTTTCGTTTCGGATAATATCGGCAACCGATTTTAGGGAACACATTGAGGTGATTGACATGTCCACACAGAGTGCCACAAGAACCCGGGAAAACGTACGTATCCGGGAACCGAAAAAATACAGGGTCATCATGCACAACGACGACTTCACAACTATGGAATTCGTGGTTTCCATCCTCATTGATATCTTTAAGAAATCACCTGCCGATGCCGAAGCGCTGATGCTGCAGGTGCACCATAACGGCCGCGCCGCTGTCGGCATCTATCCCTATGATATCGCCTGCACAAAGGTCAGCCTTGCCCTGACCCGGGCAAAGGAAGAAAACTTTCCGTTTCGGATGACCATTGAGGAGGAGTGAAATGCAATACAGTCAGACGGTTCAGCGTGTCATGCAGGCCGCCTTTTCCTACGTAAAAAAGAACGATCTTGCCTACCTAACCCCGGAGGTGGCTCTTCTGTGTATCTGCGATCAGGCGGAATTCATCTCAGCCTATACGGCCTGCGGAGGCAATCCGAATGCACTCCGCTCAGACCTGGATGACTACATCTCGGGGAACATCGACCTCGCCGGGGGCGAGACTCCCATCCTTTCCTCCATGATGGAATTCGTACTCTCCTGTGCCGCCGTTCAGGCCATGAACAGTTCCAAGGAGGAGATCGCCCTGCGTCATATCATCTATGCGTTTTTCCAGGCGCAGGACTGTTA
>JAFUBF010000039.1 GCA_017460325.1 Clostridia bacterium
CGCATTTCCCGGTCGCCGCTCTGCATGAGGATCCGGGTCTTGTCAAAGATCTGAACTTTCCGAAGGACACGGTGTGCTCCGTACTCAACCAGCATGATGGCCCCATCCACCGGCAGCTGCTGCGGGAGAATGAGAACGAGATCATCCCGTTCAATACGGAAAGCGTGCATGGAGTCATCCGGCACCGTATAGTAGACAACACGGTCGGGATTCGCACCCTCGATTTTCCCGTCCTGGACGGGCACGAGACGGCGGTCCACCTGAACCCAGCCCGCATTCATGACAGGAACGGGCTTCAGGACACTGGAAAGGGCATCCAGCCAGATGCCGCTCTGCTCCTCCTTTGAGACGGGCGTCGTCTCTCTGGCCGGCTTTTCTTCCTTTGTCTGGCGGATGACTTCGTTCTTCTGCGGGGAAATGGTTCCAAGATCCACAGTGGCAGCAATCTCATCCAGAGAAAACTCGTTTTCATGCTGTGCGCCGGTTCCCAGTGTTTTGAGAATCCGTCTTGCCTGATCATCCTGAATAATGCGGCGGCCTTCCTCCACGTCCTTGAGATACCCTTCGGACACGCAGCACTTCCTGGCAACCTGTGTCCGGGTCATCTTCTGACGGGTTCGTTCGAGCAGCAGCAGATCTCCTAATCGGCTCATGGTCACCTCCCGGGCAATTGCCCCTGATCCGGTAAAGCTGCCCTTAGGCAGCCGTTAATGATGAAGTCCTGTATAGCCTGGCTGCAGGCAGACAGGATACAGACAAGGTGCATTATAGTGCTTTTCCGGGGGTTGTCAAGGGAAAGTTCCCCCTTCCCATACCCGGTGGGACAGGACGTATTATTCGCTGCAGCGGGGGAAATTCCGCATTCCCGGCAGCCGGGGAGAGGCATTTATGATTGAAATCTTTATACAACTGTGTTAAACTTGCCCCTGACATTCAGGAAACCGCTAAAAGCGGTGCGGCAACGTTCCGGCAGAGCTTACGGAAAGGCCGCAGGAAAGGACAGAACACAGATGCGTGCAGTCTATGAACAGGCCGGACTTGACCGGATTGACGAGGAGCTTCATACCGGACACGCGGAGATCACCGTGAGACTGGATTCCGGAGATCTGGTTTATGTGCAGGCACATGATAACGGAATAGGCCGGTATTTTGCCCTCTCAAGGGTCAGCTATTTTGCACCTGATCAGGCAGAGGAAGAGGATGATATCCTGGAGGAATATACCACCGGCCAGGACGGGGACGACGCAGGATCTGAACACGATTTCATCGAGTTTCTCGGTGAATGGAATGACAAGATGGAAAAGATGGACGAGGCACCGTACATTCATTCCATGTTTTCCACCTATTTTGAGATGGGCGAGCGAATGCTCGACCTGATGCTGGCGGAGCTGGAAGAAGATCAGCCGCTGGGCTAACAGGCCTGGTGCTCTGCGCCGATATGAAAAGGTCTGAATGAACCGCGAGCAGCTGTACCGAAAGATCCGGTCGTGCAATCCGATGGGCCGGGCAAAGGATGCACCTTTTCAGGAAATGAAATGAGGGATGGATCCAAAATGGCGAATAGCATTCCCATGGTGCAAAACGGGAGTCGTCTTCTTTACCACTTTGTATGTCCGATAAAACTCCGTCGGGCCGTTTTCACGAAAGAAGTGGAGGACTCGCTTGTGCAGATATGCGCGGGCATCGAGGAGCGATATGACTGGATCCGGTTTACTGAAGTCGGGATGGATGAAAATCATGTTCATTTCCTGATTCAGTCTACGCCGGAATACGCGCCCGGCGAGATGATCCGGGCAGTCAAAAGGATCACAGCCCAAAGGATCTTTGCGCTATACCCGGAAGTGAAGGAAATGCTGTGGGGTGCAGACCTGTGGACCGACGGATATTCCGTGATCACGGTCGGTCAGCAGACCGGCGAAGAGACTTTTACGCAGAATGTACCTGATCCGGGGAAAGAGGATTACGGGAATTACAGACAACTGGTATTGGATAAAGAATCCACTGATGCGGATACCCCGATCCGTCCGGGTTGAGGACCGGGGTTGTTGCCGCAAGGAAGTGAGACAGGAAAAACCGTGAATGGCCCGCTTTGGGGGAGCGGGCAATGGCCGGGAGCTGAATGCAGAATGGTACCGTCAGGTACTTTTTTTCGGTGGACGGTTTTGTGCAGGAACAGGAAAGGGGAGTGGGAAATGGCGACGGCTTACTCAGCGGACTCACTGAAAGGTCTGGCAGGACTGGAGGCCGTCCGGATGCGCCCGGGCATGTATATCGGGTCGACGGGGCGGACGGGTCTGCATCACCTTCTGTGGGAACTGGTGGACAATGCCATTGACGAGGTGGCAAACGGATATGCCAGGACGGTCAGGGTCTGCCTGCGGGCAGATGGAAGCGCCTCGGTCGAGGACGACGGGCGCGGTGTGCCGGTGGATATCCATCCGCAGCTGGGAATTACGGGTGTGGAGGTCATTTACACCAAACTGCACGCCGGCGGTAAGTTTGATCACCAGAACTACCAGTATTCCGGCGGTCTGCACGGCGTGGGTGCCTCCGTGGTCAATGCCCTGTCCAAGTGGATGGTGGTGGACAGCTGCACCGGTGGCGGACATTACCGCATGCGCTTTGAAAGCAGCTATGATCCGAAGGAGAAGAAGATCGTGTCCGGCCGGCCGGTGACCCCGCTTGAACGGATTTCCGCCACCCGTCAGCATGGGACCAAAGTCACTTTCCTGCCGGATGACACGGTATTCGAGGAGACCCATTTCAACGGGGAAACGGTCAGGCGGCATCTGCGGGAACTGGCCTATCTGAACCGGGGACTCACTGTTACGTTCGTGGATGAACGGGAGAAGGATCCGGCCAAACAGACCGTCACCTATGCGTATGAGGGCGGCCTGACCGATTACATCAAGTACATCAATAACGATAAAACGCCGCTGTATCCCGGCATTGTGCAGCTGGACGGCGTTCAGGACAACGTCAAAATCAGCCTGGCCATTCAGCATACGGATGACTATCCGGAGAGCATTGTCTCTTACGTCAACAATATCCCCACCGCCGAGGGCGGAACGCATGAGATGGGATTCAAGGCGGGGTATACCCGGGCCATGAACGATTATGCCCGGAAGACCGGAGTGCTTAAGGAAAAGGACAAGAATCTGACCGGCGAGGATTTCCGCGAGGGAATGACGGCCGTTCTGACTACCTTTGTCAGCAACCCGCAGTTTGAGGGACAGACCAAGGGCAAGCTTGGCAATACCGAGGTAAGACCGGCTGTCGAGGAGTTCGTCTACCATAAGATGACGGAGTATCTGGAAAACCTCAATAATGCCGAGACAGCGACGGCCATGCTGGAAAAGGGCATACGGGCAAGCCGTGTCAGGGAGGCAGCCAGGAAGGCCAAGGAGGTTGCCCGGGCGAAGAATCAGCTGGAGGCGGCACCGCTGGTGGGCAAGCTGTCCAGCTGCACCGGACGGAAACCCGAGGAAAACGAGATGTTCATCGTGGAGGGTGACTCTGCAGGCGGCTCCGCCAAACAGGGACGGGACCGGAAGTTCCAGGCCATTCTGCCCATTCGCGGAAAACCGCTGAATGTGGAGAAAAAGCGGATTGACCAGGTGCTGGCCAATGAGGAATTCCGCTCCATTATCACGGCTCTCGGCACCGGCATCGGGGAGGATTTCAATCTCAAGAACCTCAAGTACTACAAGGTCATTATCCTGTCGGATGCCGATCAGGACGGCGCCCACATCCGGGCCATTCTGCTGACCTTTTTCTACCGGTATATGAAAGAACTCATCACGGACGGGCACGTCTACATCGGCATGCCGCCGCTGTACCGCGTGGCCAAAGGGGATACGGTGGTGTATGCCTATGATGACAAGGAACTGACCAAGGTTACCAAAGGCATTGGAAAGGGATACACCATTCAGCGGTACAAGGGACTGGGAGAGATGGATCCCTCACAGCTCTGGGAGACGACGATGAATCCGGCAAACCGGCAGCTGATGCAGGTGACGCTGGAGGATGTGGCCGAGGCGGAGCGCCTGGTTACCGTCCTGATGGGCGACAAGGTCGAGCCGCGCCGCGAATACATTACGGAGTTTGCCGATTTC
>JAFUBF010000040.1 GCA_017460325.1 Clostridia bacterium
GCAACATGGAAGGAGCATCTGAATTGACAAAAGTCTGCCAGCATCTCGGATGGATCATCCCCCTGATTGTTTTTCTCGACTGTATTGGCCTGATGATCAGTTCCTACGCCACATACGGACAGTATAACCTTGATTCGGACATGTCCTCCGATATGGTACTGGCAGACCTGCTCAACAAGGAAGGACATATCCTGACCACCAATTATTTCTACTCCAACGAACTGAATGTCATCAGCCCCATTCTGGTTTTCCAGCTGGCACTGAAGCTGTTTAAAAGCTGGCATGTGGCCAGGACGTTTTCCATCGGCCTCATGGCCCTCATCATGGTGGCTTCGCTGATCTACCTGGTCAGGCCTGCCGGGGTTTCCCTCGGTGCCTGCTTCCTGGCCGGCGCGGCCCTGATCATGCCGGTATCCAAGTACCAGGCCTTCACCCTGATCTACGGTTCCTTCTACATGAACTGGGTGACCCTGACCTTCCTTGAGGTGGGTCTGGTGCTGCGCATGAAAAAGAAACGGCCGCTGGAACCGATCCTCCTGGCCGTTCTGGGTGTCCTGGGGAGCCTTTCCGGCATCCGGATGCTGATGGTCTGTGCCGTCCCGCTGCTGGCGGCGACTCTCCTGCATTTCATCCTGGAGGCAAGGCATACCGGCAGCCTGCGGGAGGCCATTTCCGTCCCCTCCTTCCCCGCGCTCCTTGGCAGCCTTCTGTGCGCCGTAACCAACGTCATCGGTTACCTGATCAGCACCAATGTGCTGGCCAAGATCTATCACTTCCAGGAATTTGATGAGACCATTCTGAAGAAGCTCCAGCCCGGCATGCTGCCGGACCAGCTCATGGCGCAGATTGAATTCTTCGGATACCGGGCACAGTCCCTCCTCATGGCCAGCGAAGGCCTCTATTCCATGTTCGCTTTCGTCCTCCCGGTTCTGGGGATGATTTCCCTCGTCATGCTCCTTCGGATGAAGCTGAACCCCACCGAGCGTCTCCTGGCCATCTTCATTGATGTCGCCCTGATCATCGGCATGATCATCAATGTGGTTGTCCTTTATGATACGGATACATACCTGAACGGATACAGCGTCGCCTATTACATGCCCGCTGCTCTTCTCACGGTCTTTGCCATTTTCTGGATGCTCGACCGTTTCGAGTGTCACCTTCCCATCCTCCGTTTCCTGCCGATGCTGGTGGGCGTCTGTTTCTTCGTCCTGGGCTTCACGGTGTATGAGGACCAGGAGGTCAATACCTATGACGATGAGATGACCGTCATCTCGGACACCCTCCTCAAGGAGGGCTGCCACGCGGGCTATGCCCCCTACTGGCATGCCAATGTCCTGACGGAAATCAGCGACGGACAGATTGAGGTTTATATGGTGGAGGACTGGGAGACGGGAAAGATCGGCGAATGGCTGCAGCAGGTCGATCACCTGACCACCGAGCCCAAGGGCCGCATCTTTGCCATCTTCTCAGAGGATGATTACAATAACGGCATCCCGGGCTGTGATGATGACCATCTGGTCTACTCCTCCAACCGGTCCTACGTCTGCATCTATGAGGATGTCAACGAATTCCACCAGTTGCGCGGGGACACGTACTGATCCGGCAGCGCGAACAAGACTTAAGGAGTTTTGATATGGTTTCATTTAACTGCCCTCCCTGTTACGGGACAGAGCTGAAATACATTGAGGAAGTGATCGCCAACCGGCAGCTGTGCGGTGATGGGCCCTTTACCAAAAAGTGCCAGAAATGGATTCAGGACCGGTTTGGCACCCAGAAAGCCTTCCTCACCACCAGCTGCACCTCCGCTCTGGATATGGCGCTGCTGCTGTGCAGACTGGAGCCGGGGGATGAGGTGATCCTGCCCAGCTTTACCTTTTCCAGTACAGCCACCTCCGCCGTCCTCAGCGGTGCCCGTCTGGTCTTTGTCGATATCCGCCCGGATACCATGAACATCGACGAAAAACGCATTGAGGAAGCCATTACAGAGCGGACAAGGGTTATCATGGCCATGCACTATGCCGGCGTCGCCTGTGAGATGGACACCATTCTGGATATCGCCGCGCGTCACCACCTCATGGTGGTGGAGGATGCGGCCCAGGGCGTCATGAGCACCTATAAGGGACGTGCCCTTGGCACCATCGGCGATTTCGGCTGTTATTCCTTCCATGAAACCAAGAACTACTCCATGGGTGAGGGCGGCGCCCTTCTGGTCCAGGATCCGGCCCTCAATGAACGGGCGGAAATCCTCTGGGAAAAGGGCACCAACCGTTCCAAGTTCTACCGCGGACAGGTGGACAAGTATACCTGGGTCGACTTCGGCGACAGCTATCTGCCCAGTGAACTGAGTGCAGCTTACCTGTGGGGGCAGCTGGAAGGCGCTGACGTGATCAACGAAGACCGACTGGCCACCTGGAACACCTATTTCCGTGAACTGACGCCCCTTTCCGATACCGGGCGCATTGACCTGCCCACCGTTCCGCCGGAGTGCCAGCACAACGCCCACATGTTCTACATCAAGTGCCGGGATCTTAATGATCGCCAGGCCTATATCGGATACATGCAGGAGCACGGGGTTCAGACGGTCTTCCACTACAGTCCCCTCCACTCTGCCCCCGCCGGCCGCCGTTACGGCCGTTTCCACGGGGAAGACCGGTATACCACCCGGGAATCGGAGCGGCTGGTCCGCCTGCCCATCTACTACGGCATCCCGGAGGAGGAGATTGAACAGGTCATCAGGCATACCAAAGACTATTTTGCACGAGGATAATGTATGAAGATTTCTGCTGTTGTCCCGGTATACGGCTGTCCGGAGGCCGTGGAGCCCCTGTGTACCCGTCTGCGGGACACCATCACCCAAATTACCCCGGAATATGAGATCATTCTGGTCAACGATGCCTGCCCGTACGGTTCCTGGAAGGAAATCGAGAAGGTCTGCAAGGCCGATCCGCATGTAATCGGTCTTGATCTGTCCCGCAACTTCGGCCAGCTCTCCGCCACCACGGCCGGCATGGAATATTCCACCGGCGACTGGACCGTTCTCCTTGACTGTGATCTGCAGGACCCGCCCGAGGCGATTCTTGACCTCTATGCCGAGGCGCAGAAAGGCTTTGACATCGTCCTGGCCAGGCGCAAAGACCGGAAGGATACCGGTCTTGTCATTTTCCTGTCCAAAATGTTTTACAAGGTCTACAATTATTTCACTGACGGCCATTTTGACGGGGAAACCTCCAATCTCTGCATCTGCCGGAAGGCGGTCATTGACCAGTTCCGCAGCATGCCGGAGCAGAACCGTTCCTTTACCCTCGTCCTGAAATGGCTGGGCTTTAAGCAGACCACCATTGACATTGAAGCCGACTCGCGGTTTGCCGGACAGTCCTCCTATAACCTGCGCCGGAAAATCAAGCTGGCCACCCAGATGATTTCCTACCAGTCCAATACGCCCCTGCTGATTGCCATCCGTCTCGGTTTCCTGATCTCCATTCTCTCTTTCCTGTACATCATCTGGAAGGTCATCGTCTATTTCACCACCGGGGATGTGCCGGATGGCTGGACCAGTACCATCGTCTCCATGTACCTCCTGGGCGGCCTGATCCTCCAGTTTATGGGCATCCTGGGCATCTACATCGGCAACATCTTTGATGAGGTCAAGCACCGTCCCCAGTTTGTCGTCCGTACGGAGCTGAACGTCTCCAACGGTAAAAATCCGGACGCTCCGGATCCCGCTCTTCCCGAAATCAACAGAAAGGGATGATGTCACCGTGAAAAAAGTGGCAATTATCGGTGCCAACGAATTCCAGAATCCGCTCATTCTGGCGGCCAATAGTCGCGGGTATGAAACCCACGTGTTTGCCTGGCAGGACGGATCCATCGGCGAGCGAACCGCCCATCACTTCTACCCCATTTCCATTACGGAAGTCAATCAGATCCTGGACAAATGCCGGTCCATCGGAATCGATGCCATCTGTTCCATCGGCTCCGACCTGGCCGCCATTGCCGTCAACGTCATCGCCAATGCCCTGCATCTGCCCTCCAATCCGCCGGAAACAGCCCGCATTGCCATCAACAAGGTGGATATGCGAGAGGCGTTCCAGACAGCAGGCCTCCCCGTCCCCCGGTTTACCCGTGCCCAAATGGGCCTGACAACGCCCGAACTGGAGGCCATTCTGGACAGGATCGGACTCCCCCTTATCGTAAAACCGACCGACCGTTCCGGAAGCCGGGGCATCTGCAAGATCACCGACCGTGATCCGGAATTGCTCCGAAATGCCATTGATCTGGCTTGTCGTCAGTCCTTTGAACACGCGGCCATCGTTGAGTCCTTCCTGACCGGCGAGGAATTCAGCTGCGAATGCATCACGGATCACGGCCGGCACACGTTGCTGGCCATTACCCGGAAATACACCACCGGTGCACCGCACTTCATTGAAACCGCCCACATCGAACCTGCCGCACTTTCCGATGCCCTTGCCCATGCCGTTCAGGAAACGGTCTTCCGGGGCCTTGACGCCCTTCACGTTACCTGTGGCGCCTCCCATTCCGAGTTTCGCATCGAACCGACTACCGGTCGGATTCAGCTGATTGAGATCGGGGCCCGCATGGGCGGTGACTGCATCGGCAGTGACCTGGTTCCCCTCTCCACCGGCATCGACTATGTGGGGCAGGTTCTGGATACCGCCCTTGGGCTTCCGCCCTCCTTTGAGGTTCATCCCCATCCCGGCCATGCTGCCATTCGGTTTATTTTCACAAAGGCGGATCTTGATCACCTGGAGACGCTCCGGAAAACCACGCCCGAGGCGATTTATTCGGTCAGCGAAATCACTGAGCCCGGCCTCACAAACGTCACCGACAGTTCCACGCGGTGCGGCTTTTATATCCTGACCAGCCGTGACCGGGCAGAACTGGTTCGGATGCTTCAGGCGGAGGACCGGGTATGAAACAAACTGCACCCCGGTGGCTTCTGCTCCTGGCACTTCAGTTTATCGTTATCCTCTATTCCCTTTCCAACGTCATGAGCAAGATCGCCTCCGGTTATCCCTTTCTCAGTTTGCCCTATATCCTGGCCTATGGCGGCGAAATTCTCCTGCTAGGGATTTATGCGATCCTCTGGCAGCAGATGATCCGTCGGCTCAACCTGACCACCGCCTATGCCAGTCGGGCAACCGCCCTGTTCTGGTCCATGCTCTGGGCCAGACTTTTCTTCGGGGAAACCATTTCGCTTCCCAACATCATTGGCGTCATTCTCGTCATAACCGGAACACTGGTGGTGATTACAGATGATTAACGTTCTTCCGCTTGCCGTGGCACTTTCTGCCGTCTGCGTGGCCTCGGTTTCCCAGCTGCTGCTCAAATCGGCTGCCAACCGCACCTACCCGTCCCTCCTTCGGCAGTATCTCAACGTCTACGTCATCGTGGGATACGGACTCATGGTCCTTTCCACCCTGCTGTTCATTCTCTCCTACCGTCTCGGACTCCATTACAAAAGCGGACCGGTTCTGGAGGCCCTTGGTTATCCTCTGATCCTGATCTTCAGTTACCTTCTGTTCCGCGAGCCCCTGACGAAACGGAAAATCATCGGAAACCTCATTATCATCTGCGGGATTGTCATCTTCCATCTCTGATGGGCGGACAGTCCCTTTTTCAGAAACCTCTTGCTGTACATAAAGTCTCTTATTTGGAATGCAACCTATCTTATTCGAGGGCATCAGGCCGGAAAGGAAAAGAAATGAATCTCTTCTGTTCGGTTTCAGACACACGGCTGACTCTTTGGTGGGACCAGCCGGAACAGGTAACAGCCAACGCCACGTATACCGTCCTGCTGGATGGCAAAACCGGTCGGCAAACGGACCGGACCCACTGCACCCTGGAGGGGCTCACGCCGGAGCGATGCTATCAGGTCTGCGTGAAAATGGACCAGGTCTGTATTGGTGAGGGCATTATCACCATGGGAAAAACGCCCCGTCGTCTGGATGTCAGGGACTTTGGCGCCGTGGGTGATGGGAAGACCCTGAATACTGCCGCTCTGCAGTCCGCCCTGGACCACTGCGGCAAGGATGAGGAGGTCTGGTTCCCGGCAGGCGTTTATCTGACCGGCGCCCTTCGGCTGCACAGCGACATGAAGGTTTATCTGGACAGGGAGGCTGTCCTTATGGGAACGGATAATCCGGAGGATTACCTGCCCAAAATATGGAGCCGCTTTGAAGGCGTGGAGCAGGAATGCTATCAGAGCCTCCTGAACCTGGGCACCCTGGATCATACCGCCGGGCCCAATTGCCGCAACGTGTGGATTTACGGAGAGGGCCGGATCTGCGGCGGCGGACAGACGTTGGCCAGGCGGACCATCGAAACCGAGCGGGAGCGTCTCAAAGAGGTTCTGGCCGCCCTTGGTGACCGGATTAAGGAATGCGAGAATGATGACACCATTCCCGGGCGTGCCCGGGGGCGGCTGATTAACCTCAGCAACTGCGAGAACATCCGGATCTCCGGACTGACACTGGAAAACGGCGCCAGCTGGAATGTGCACATGATTTACAGCCGGAACATCATCACGGACCACTGCATCTTCCGGTCAGAGGAGGTATGGAATGGCGACGGATGGGATCCTGACTCCAGCGAGAAATGCACCCTGTTCGCCTGTGAATTCCACACCGGCGATGATGCCGTGGCCATCAAGAGCGGCAAGAACCCGGAGGGCAATGCCATTAACCGCCCCACGAGGTCCATCCGGATTTTCGACTGTAAAAGTGAGTATGGCCTCGGTATCGCCATCGGGAGCGAAATGAGCGGCGGCGTGGAGGATGTTCATATCTGGGACTGTGATCTTGAGCACTCCCTCTACGGCGTCCAGATCAAGGGCACCAAAAAGCGCGGCGGGTATGTGAAAAACGTCACCATTCGGCACAGCCGTCTCTCCCGCTTCCTGTGCTGTGCCGTCCTGTACAATGATGACGGCGAAGGCAGTCCGGTGCCGCCGGTCTTCTCGGACATGGTTCTGGAGCGGGTTCACCTGACGGGCTGGGCCCGGAATTACTGGGAACCCGAGCTGCATGCCATGCCGGGCATCGACCTGACCGGGTTTGATGTTCCCGGCCATGAGACGTGCAACATCCGCTTTGAGGACTGCACCCTGGGAAAAGAGGCAACCATTGCCCTCAGTCACTGCAGACAGATCCACCTGGATATCCGGCAGACCGAGTGAACATCAAAAAGAGCGCCACAGGGCGCTCTTTTTGGTTCCGTTTTACTTGCGAATGTTGTCGATGTTTTCCGTGGTTCCGCCTGTACCGTCATCATCCGGCGCACGGAATTTGCCTTTATCCACCAGACGGAGGAACGCATCCACGACATCCGGCGTCAGCTGTGTCCCGGAGACCTCCCGGATGATCGAGACGACCTTATCAAAGTTCATGCGTTTCCGGTAAGGCCGGTTGGAATACATGGCATCGAAACAGTCCGCCACGGCAATAATCTGGGCCACCCGGGGAATCTCGTCCCCCTTCAGGTGATTGGGATAGCCCCTGCCATCCGGGCGTTCATGGTGCGCCTGCGCACCAATCGCCAGCTCCGGCATGATGCTGATGTCTTTCAGGGTATCGTACCCTCTTGAGGTGTGGGACTTGATCTCCTCGAATTCCTCGTCCGTCAGTTTCCCGGGTTTGTTCAGGACCTCCGGCCGCACACCGATCTTTCCGATATCGTGCAGCAGGGCGATCCGGTAATACTTCTCCACCGTCTCCTCATCGTACCCGAGCTCTCTGGCCAGTTCCGCGGTATACTCCGCCACGCGTGTGGAATGACCGTTGGTATACTTGTCCTTCATATCGATGACCCTTGCAAAGGCCGTCGTGATCTCACGGACAAACGTCATGGTTTCCTTCTGCTTTTTCTCAAGCGCAAGGGTCTTTTTGCGGACATAGTACCGGACGCTGAAATAAAGGATGACAGCCGCCACCAGGGCCACCAGAACATAGAACCAGACTTCTTCGTAAAACGCCTTCAGCTTGGTAATCCCGACAGAGATGCTTTTGTTATTTACCCCCATGGTGTCCTGAAGCTGCATCTCGAAATGATACTCGCCGCCCCTCAGATTGGTGTAAATCTGCGGCGTCAGTTCACTTCGTCTGACCATGATGACTTTCTTGTCAAAGCCGTTCAGATGATAACTGACCTGCGGATTAATGAGGGTATAGTTGAATACGAAGCTGGGAACTTCCAGGCGGTGCGTCGAGGCGGGAATGGTGAACGATCCGTTGCTGTCCGGATAGATGGTTTCATCATCCGCCACCACGTAAGGCACACCCGCTTTCAGATCATTGACATCCTCAAAGGGATTGTCAATATTGACCTTACACACACCCGTGCTGCCTGCGATATACAGATCCCCTTCTTCGGACAGATCGCTGTAAGAATTCGCCGTGGTGATACAGGGCAGTCCGTTGGAAAGGCTGTAATAGATCGCGTTGATTTTCCCGTTGGCCAGCAGTTCCTGTGTGGGCACCACATAGATTCCGTTACTGCTGAGGACCCACATATCCCCGCGTTTATTCTCATACAGATCAAAGTTGTTGGTATACGGGAAATCCGCCACCGTCGTCACTTTGTAATCCGGCGTGAGATACGCAA
>JAFUBF010000041.1 GCA_017460325.1 Clostridia bacterium
AAACATACCGAACCGACAGGAGTCCTTCAAGGATGCAGAGGATCAGAAAGGTAAATATGGATCCGGGGGATGAGGATTCGCGCACAGACCGGATCCAAAGCGAAGCCAGCAGGTACGCCAGAGGAAGGTGAATGATATAGTACCCGCCAATGGTAAAGTTCTGGGCATACAGAGTGCTTATGCCGATCGGAAGAAGGGAGCCGAGAATCAGGGATCTGGATAAAGGCCAGCGAAGTTGTTTTCCGAGGAAGATCAGGGAAAGGACGGCCAAAAAAAAGACGATTGAATTTCCGATAATCCGTGCAGTTTCATAACTTCGGACAAAGAAAAAGGCGATGGCATAGAAGAGATTCATATGAAGGGTATGAATCTCGGTTGAATAGATCCAGTCCCGTTCAATCAGGTGATGATTCTCAGCCTGTCTGTGTGCTAGAATGGTTTCAGATGCCATATCTCCATTAAGATAGGTCAGGTATCCTGTTTTCTGCAGCAGGATTGATGCAGAAAAAGCGATAATGATGATCAGGAATCCCAGGAGGATTCTAAGCGGATATTTCATAATTCGTCCTTTATCAACGATGGTTACTCTTGCTCCCACACTGTGCGGCTCTCAGTTTGTACGGGACACAATGAGGATGGGCCGTGAATCCCCCGATGTCATTCTCCGTTGCAGTCCCTGTGGATTCCCCGGTGAGATTCGTTTACAGATTATATCGAAGCGGAGGGATTTGTCAATCCGATCCGGAAAGGGGAAATATGCAGCGGAAGGGATTATTCTCTGGATAAAAATGCTTTTTGGCATGTTTCACAGAATGCCAGAGGCTTTTTTGACGATATGTCGATAAAGCGGAGAGGAGTGCGAAACAGAAAGGAACAGACGGTTACAGTTTAGAAATAGTAATTTTTCCGCTTTGTCTTCCGAAACAAATAATAACGTAATAACGTAATTGCTTAACAAATAACCGAACAAAATGAAAAAAATATACGGAAAATGGGAGAAACTTTCAGAAGGGTATTGACAACAGAAAGGGTATATGATTTAATTCGCTTCGCAGAATTAAACAGAAAGTTTTGTATTTCAAAACTTCTGGTTGTCGCTGGTTCGGAAAGGGAACAGGAATGAGTGTTGAGATTGGAAAAAAGATTCGCGCCCTCCGACAGAAAAACAATCTGACCCAAAGTGAACTGGCAGATCGGTGTGAACTGTCGAAGGGATTTATCTCTCTTGTGGAAAGTGATCTTACCTCGCCGTCGCTGTCAACACTGGAAGACATCCTGACAACACTCGGCAGTTCTTTCCATGACTTCTTTTCCGATGAGGAAGAGATGCCGGTGTTCAGAAAAGAGGATGTTTTTGTCAAGGAAACGGATAACGGCGTGAAAATTGACTGGCTGATCCCCAATGCGCAGAAAAAGCAGATGGAGCCGATCCTGATCACCCTTCAGTCGGGTGCGCAGAGCGAGTTGGATTTGCCGCACGAGGGCGAGGAGTTTGGGTATGTGCTGGCGGGAGCAGTGGATCTGATTCTGGGAGAGTCGGAGTACCATGTACGGAAAGGTGACAGCTTTTCTTATAAGACTTCAAAACAGCATTATCTGAAAAATAACGGGAAGACGCAGGCGGTTGTTCTGTGGATCAGCACGCCGCCGAATTTTTGATGCCCTGGCACGCAGACCTGGCCATGAGGACAGGCTGGCTGCATTGGGTGGATATAGAACATGGAACGAAGGCCCGGGGGAACGAATCTGGACATCCGCAAGTCCGAGGAGAAGCGGGGGGCCTGACAAGGAGGAAATATGGAGAATAATGTCATACTTTCCATTCGGGATGTAAAGGTGGTTTTTGATAACAACTTTACGTCGCTGGGTGGTGTCAGCATTGATATCGGACAGAATGAGTTTGTCACGCTGCTGGGGCCCTCCGGCTGCGGAAAGACGACGCTGCTGCGCTGCATCGGCGGATTTGAAAAACCGACCAGTGGGGAAATCCTTTACAGGGGAGAGAATATAATCCCGCTTCCGCCTTATAAAAGGAATATTAATACGGTTTTCCAGCGGTATGCACTTTTTCCGCATATGAATGTGGCACAGAACATTGCGTTCGGCCCGGAACTGCGGCATGAGGATAAAAAGAAGACGGCCATCCGTGTCGGTGAAATGCTGGAACTGGTTGGTCTGGCCGGATTTGAAAAACGCCGCATTTCAAGCCTTTCCGGCGGTCAGCAACAGCGGGTGGCCATTGCACGGGCACTGATCAATTCACCGGATGTCCTGCTCCTGGATGAACCGCTGGGCGCCCTTGACCTGAAACTGAGACGGGAGATGCAGCTGGAACTGAAACGGATTCAGAGGGAAAGCGGCATAACCTTTATCTTTGTGACACATGATCAGGAAGAGGCGCTGACCATGAGCGACCGGGTTGCCGTCATGCGGGCAGGCCAGATCCTGCAGCTCGGGACGCCGGTGGACATTTACAATGAACCGGAATCCGCGTTTGTGGCGGACTTTATCGGAGCCAGCAACATTCTGCCGTCGACCATGGTCAGGGACGGACTGGTGCACTTCCTGGGATTTGATTTTCCCTGTGTGGACAACGGTTTCGGGGAGAATGCGCCGGTAGATGTCGTACTGAGGCCGGAGGATGTGAAGCTGAAACCGGAGAATGATCCGACGGAGGGCGTCCCGGTCGGCGTGGTTGAGTCATTGCTGTTCAAGGGCGTTCACTACGAAATGAAGGTTCGCTCGGGTTCGGATGTTCTTCTTGTCCATTCCACTCATGCGCGGCAGGTTGGAACACGCGTGAAACTGACGGTTGCACCTGAGGATATTCAGGTGATGCGGAAGAGCGATTTTTCTCCGGATGTCCGAGCCCGTAAGGGAGAGGGGGCTGTTCAGTGAAGCATAAAAACATCATGTCACTGCCGTTTTTGCTGTGGTCGGTCATTTTCATTGTCGTGCCGTTGTGCCTGATTGTGTGGTATGGCGTGACGCTGGAGATTCCGGTTGAATATACGGAGATTACACTGGAGGACGGGACGACGGCATACCAGCTGGAGGATGGAACGGTACAGACGCAGGAACCGTGGCAGAAAAAGGCGATCATTTCCTTTTCCAATTTCAAGAGAATGGTGGAGCCGACCTATCTGAAGCTTCTGATCCGCTCGCTTCGGGTTGCGCTCCTGACGACGCTGATCTGCCTGGTACTGGGGTATCCGGTTGCACTGATTCTGACAGGGAAGGACTTTCGGAATCCGGCACTGTGGATCATGCTGCTGATGCTGCCCATGTGGATGAATTTTCTGCTCAGGACCTATTCCTGGATGTCCATTCTTGAAAACTCGGGAATACTGAACAGCTGGATTGCTGCGCTGAGAGAGGCGATTCCGGCGTTTGATACCTTCCTGAATGACAGAGGCGTCGGGAAAAAGATCATTTTCCTGTACAACGAAAATGCCGTTATTCTCGGTATGGTCTATAACTATCTCTGCTTCATGATTATCCCCATTTATACGGTGATTGAAAAAATTGACCGCAGTCTGCTGGAGGCGGCGGCGGATCTGGGGGCATCTCCGGCGAAAAGTTTTCTCCGTGTCACACTGCCGTTTTCCCTGCCCGGCGTACTTGAGGGGATAACCATGGTATTTGTACCGGCGGTAACGACCTTTGTTATCAGCCAGCTGATGGGCGGCGGAAAAGTTCCGCTGATCGGCGATATTATTCAGAACCAGTTTGGCAAATCAAGCGACTGGCATTTCGGTTCTTCGCTTTCGCTGCTGGTTATGGTTGTGGTGCTGGCCTTTATGAGAGGACTGCAGAGAATTGACAAGGAAGAGGAACCGAAGAGGGAGGTGCGGATCTTCTGATGAAGAAACTGAGGAAAGTTTATGTTGCAGTAATTATGGTGTTCCTCTATGCGCCGATTCTTCTCCTGATTCTGTACTCCTTCAATAACAGCAAATCCCGGGCAAACTGGGGCGGATTTACGTTGCGGTGGTACTGGGAGCTGTTTTCGGATGAACAGATTATCTCTGCGCTGGGCGTCACGCTGTCCATCGGCCTGCTGGCGGCAGTGATTTCAACCCTGCTGGGGACGTTTGGTGCAATTGTGCTTTACCAGATGAAACGCGCTCCCCGGCATGTGATGCTCAATGTGGTGAATCTTCCCATGCTCAATTCCGAGGTGGTGACAGGGGTCTCACTGATGCTTCTGTTTGCCCTTGCGAAGATTCAGACGGGATATCTGACCCTTCTTCTCGCCCATATTTCCTTCTGCGTACCGTATGTGGTCCTTTCCGTTATGCCCAAGCTGAGGCAGTTGGAGCCGAATCTGGCAGAGGCGGCACAGGATCTCGGTGCAACACCGAAGCAGGGATTTTTCAAGGTGATTCTTCCGGACATTATGCCCGGTGTTTTCTCCGGATTTGTGATGGCGCTGACCATGTCCATTGACGATTTTGTTGTCAGCTTCTTTACGACGGGATCCGGCGTCAACAATCTGTCCATCGTCATATACACAATGGCTAAGCGGGGCATTTCGCCCAAGATTAACGCACTTTCCACACTGATCTTTGTGGGGGTACTGATTCCCATGCTGCTGAATAATCTGAGGAGCAGTAAAGAGAGTGACGGAACAAAGCGGTCACAAAAAGTGAAGATTCCTTATTGAGGAACAGAAAGGGGTTAAACATGAAAAAGTTTGCAGTTCTGGCGGTTCTCCTGGCGGTATTTCTCTTTTCCTGTGCGGCGGCGGAGAAAATCTCCGTATACAACTGGGGCGATTACATCGATCCGGAAACCATTAAAATGTTTGAAAAAGAGACTGGAATTGACGTTGAATACATGGTTTATGAAACCAATGAAGACATGTATATGAAAATTGCGAACGGAAACTCCAGCTATGACGTCATCTTCCCCAGTGATTATATGGTCGAGCGGATGATTCGTGAAAAGCTGCTGCAGAAAATCAACTGGGACAATATTCCAAACGTTGCCAACATTGATTCCCGATTTATGAATCGCTCGTACGATCCGCAATCTGAGTATTCCGTTCCGTATACCTGGGGAACGATGGGAATTCTCTACAATAAGAGTATGGTTGAAGACATTCCGCACAGCTGGCAGACGCTGCTGGATGACAATTATGCCATGAATATGCTGATGCTCAACTCTCCGAGGGATACCATTGGAGTTGCACTTCTGATGTGCGGATACGATCTCAATTCCACGGATGATGCAGAGCTCGAGG
>JAFUBF010000042.1 GCA_017460325.1 Clostridia bacterium
AGCTGTTCCCTGATCAGGGATTTAGGAGAGGTCCTCTGCACCGGTTTGCCAAAGAATGCTGCCTGTCCGTCATACGATGCCGAAAGCCAAAGTGACATCATAAGGAGGAACTATACATGAATCGCGACTCGCTCAGAAAACTGATCCAGCAAAGCAAAGATGATCCCGAACTTCTTGAAGCCATTCAGGATGCTCTGCTTTCCTTTGAGGAATACCATCGGGCAATTTACTCCATGGAGATTCGCAAGCAGCTGCTCACTGATGCCGCAGATCCGCGTGAATACAGAGAAGAAGTCAGCAAAATGGATCACAACCGAACCACAAACCACAATACCGTTCTTGCCAATGTAAAAATGCTGAACCGTATGGTCGAGCTTTCCGGCCTGCCTCCCATTTATGACGGAATCGTCTCTGAAGACCGTCCATACCGTCGTCAGGTGGCGGATTCAGTCCTTGAGTTTGTACAGAACATTATCCTCGAAAGGCCATGAGTCATTTCCCCTGACACACTCCGCTTTCCTTCGGTACTTCCTTCCGATTACCTGCTCCACATCAGGAAATATCCGGCAGCGCAAACGGTATTCCCCGTCCCGGTCATCGCTCCGCAAACAGAGCACCAGTTTTCACCGTTTGTCATCCGGAGTGTCAATAACGGTCCGCTTGCGCACCGTAAAACAGGCAGGATATCTGCAAATGCAGATGCCCTGCCTGTTTTCTGCCTGTTAAGTGTCTTCACCTGTCGCGTGACACCGAAGGATTCCGCGTCCTTTTCCCTCCGGTCTTCGCAGATTTCCGTCCAATTCAGGCGGCTCAACCGATTTACTTATCCCGCATCTCCAGCGACTGATAATACCGGCGACCGACAACTCTGGCCTCCGTCTCCCGGGCAGTGTTTACCTCATCATAATGGTCTTCCAGGAGCCTGACCACATTTCCACAGACAGCGCCGTTTTTCACGTTATCCCGCATCACGGCCAGCGCCTGTTCCCGGTTCATTCCCGCCCGGTACGGACGAATTTCCGTAATTGCAGAGAAGATATCCGCAACAGCCATGATTCTTGAACCCAGATCCAGGTCCTTTGCTTCAAAATGGAACGGATATCCGTTCCCGTTCAGCTTCTCGTGGTGGAATCCGGCCCAGTCCGCAATCTTCTCAAACCCGTCCACATCCATAAGAATCAGACGGGTATAGTACGGGTGTTCCTTGATGATGTTGAACTCTTCCTTCGTCAGCTTCCCGGGTTTTTCGAGTATCTCATTCGGGACACGCAGTTTTCCGATATCGTGCAGGTATCCTGCGATTTCCATCATCCTGCATTCCTCATCTGACATTCCGGCCAGACGTGCCAGCTCCCGCGCGGACGCGGCAACACCGGCCGAGTGCATCGCGGTAAATGAACTGCGGAAGTCGATGATCCTGGAGATGAATTTCGTGTAAGCCAGTGCCCCGTCCAGGCTGACAGGCTGAATCGTACCTGTAAACATCAGAAGAAACTGGGGATTCAGGGCAAGGTCCATCCACATGTATTCACGCTTGCTTACCTCAATAAACGCATCCACCGCATTGGGAGACAGCTCTGTTCCGCGAAGCTGTTTTACTGCCTCCACAATCCCGTCAACCTGGTTCAGGATCGGCTTTCTTTCCTTTACCATGGAGGTGATGACATCCGCCACATGCACCGCCTGCGTAATGTCAAGAACGGCCCCCTCACCGATCAGCTTCAGGTTTTCCTGATATCTGTTCTGGCATACCCGAATCATACCCGCCAGTTTCCGGAAACGCTCCATGTCATCGATAATCGAGGCGCCGATTCTGGCGATTTCCCGGGCATGCGCTTCAATCTGCTCAACTGTCTGCAGTTCCGGTGACACGACCGCACCGATGTCATGCATCAGGGCCACATAGATCGTATAATAGAGGTCCTCTCCCTGCAGCCCCATCATGGAGCCGATCTGAAATGCCAGGTATGCTGTCTGCTCATGATGATGCTCCATGTCCGGATTGAGCAGGTTCATGGATTTTGCGGCTGCCGCCAGCATAGACCTCATATTGGTGAATTCACTTGCCATACTTTGTACCTCACAGTTTTTGTAAGAGCCCCGACTCATTCCGAAACAGGGCTCACCGCAGGGGATATACCTGCCGGTGATTCAGCGTCCTGCAGTCCGTTCTGTAAATCTGCCCTGCCCGAGAAGCCTCAGAATACGAAAAGAGGCGGTCATCCGCCTCCCTGCAATTCTCTCTGTGCAATGGGAACGGGTTTGGTTCTCCATCCCGACCAGGCATGATTCAATGCTCCACATCGACGGTTTCTTAAGTTCTGTCTCAAGGGGGACCCTTCTATGGATCCCATCGCTATCATACGCGATTCCGTAACCGGGCGCAAGAGGTTTGATCCGGTTTTCAAAATGTTTACGGAGGAATTTCGGGCCTGGCGTCTCCGCCTCTGCATCGGCGGCAACAGTGTCTGCGATAAAAATCTTCCCTCGCCGGCGCGGACTTTCCGTCGCAGCTTTCATCATTGGCCATCTGCATACCAAAAAGCCGGCGGGAAATTCTTTGCTATTCCCTCCGACTTTTCCTCAACAATATCCCGGATACAACGACCCCGACCCGTGCGTATCAGACAACCAATGCACCCTCCGGTGCACGATCCTTCACCGGATGATGACCTGAGCTTCGCACTTCCGGATCCAGTCATCCAGGAACCGCATCTGCTCCTTTGTGTGGAACCAGTGCTCTCCGCCGTCCATTACGGTCAGGGTGGCTCTGTGCCTTTCCGCGAAGCCACGGATGGTTTCAGGCGACGTCAGATTGTCCTCCGATCCATACAGAATCTGTGTCGGGACAGTCCAGTGGATGGGATGGTTCCGTACATAGGAGAGATATTCCCAGGACAGATCTTCCCCGAATGAAGTGGAGATCCGGCCTTTGGCCCTCAGTTCCGCTTCCGATACATTTGCCCATCCCATCATGTCGGTAATCAGCTTCTCCATGTCAACGACCGGCGAAATGAAATACGCCTTTTCGATCATTGTGTCGATTCCGGCATTCATGCTGAAAAATGCGCCGATACTGTTGGCAATCAGGATGATTCGGTCATCCCCGGCTTTCAGTCTCTCTACTGTTTCGTGAATTTCTGCGCCGGTTTCCCAGGGTGTAAAAGTCCTATAATCCAGACCGAAAACCTCGCCATCCGGGAAAAGCGGTCGGTAATGCTCACTCTCCGAGGCGCAACCACCCTTCCCATGAATGTATACAATCCACTTCTTCATTCGTTCCTCCATTTGGCATCTGCCGTAAAATTCGCATCGTCGGGGCCAAATTCCTGCCGGTCCGCTTTCAGCATCGCATACCAGCACGCATCGCAGATCCCCTGATTGTTCCTGTCGGAGCTGCGCATAGTGCCCTCATATTTCATTCCGCATTTTTTCATGACGTCACCGGAATGCGGATTTCTCGGGTCATGGCGGCTTTCGATGCGATTGGCCCCCACCACATCGAAAAAGAACGTCATGACCGCCTTCAGCGCCTCGGTCATAATGCCCCGGTGCCACCAGGCTTTCCCCAGACAGTAGCCGATGTGAACCAGCGCAAGCTCCTCCGCAAGATGCACCGCCGCGATGCTGCCGATGGGATCCTCCCCGTGCTCTTTCAGCACAATCGCCCACTGATAGTAATCCTTCCGGGAATAGGACGCTATCCAGTCCTTCAGAACCGCTTTACTGATCTCAACACCGGTATGAGCCGGCCATGTCAGATATTCCGTCACCTCAGGATCGGAAGCCCAGTTTCTGTACATTGTCTCCGCATCATCTGCTGTGAACCTCCGCAATACCAGTCTTTCCGTTTCAATGCTTTGCGTTCCACAGTGGTTCATGCTTTTCCTCCGCAAATCCGGTTTCATCCCGCACTCATGCCTGTCCTGTTCCCCGAAAGGCCCACTCACCATCCGTCTGATCACACGGTATCCGCTGTCCTGAAAACCGGAGGCCTTCTTTCCCCGGCATGCCGGCTGGACAAAACCCACATTTTTCGAGAACACGCCGGGACTGATGGTTCCCCGACTCCGTTTCCGCCTCCACGCAGGTGATGCCGGGCTGCCGCAGGGCCCAGTCAACCGCTGCATCCACCATCTCGGCGGCATAGTCCTGACACCGATGTTCCTCCACAATTCCGTAACCAATCTCCACCGCACCGTTTTGTCCGGGACCCCTGAAACACAGATCCCCGACATGCGTTCCGTCCTTCCGCCCGATCATCCACAGGGCATCCCATTGCCACTGATCCGGATGCTGCAGACAGCCCGACAGCATCTCCGTATAGGCTTTTTTCAGCTCCCCATCCGGTTCCGCAGCAACGAACGTCTCCATCTGATCCCGCGTGGCGGGACAGATTCTCAGCCGTTTTGTTTCCATCCTCAACATGTGAAGCAATGCCCTTTTTCCTTTCGGTTTTTGGCCCATCCAGGCCATTGCATTTGCACACCGGATGATCCTCATATACCGGCAGATGTCCCTTCTGGGCCTCTCTTTTCCGGACCATCCGATCTGACAAAGTCACAGATCATGCGCTTAACCATGATTCCCCCTGTTATTCACGAAATGGAAATCGCAGCAATCAGCGCCCTTTCCCAGCGTCCCAGTCCGCTCAAAACGGATCCTGGGCATCAGGCCACTGAACGCAATATCATCATTTTCGCAAAACACGGAACAGAGCTCCGGGCAGCCCTCCGCATCACAAATCTCCCTGTATATGCAGCGGGTCATATCAAAGTGAACCCCTTTTCCGTCGCAGCGGATCCACCGCGTGTTAAAGCCTTCCGGCGGAAATTTCTTCTTCATGAACGACTTTACAAACAGACGGAACATCAGGTACGCACAGGGGAGTTTTACCAGTTTTGCCTGTTCAGCCTTTTTGATGTTTGCTGCCCGAATCGTTTCCGCACGAACAAAGGCAAGGGCATCTTCCTGCGAAAATTCCTCTTCCTGCAACGCCTGATAATAGGCCATGGCAGGATACAGATTCATGGTCAGGTGCGTTTTTACCGCTTCGTTCCCGCGATAATCGGCATGTCCGGTCAGCTTTTCATAGCGCTCCTCCGCCTGTCGGTAAATCGCCTTTCCTCTGTCCCGGTTAAACTGTCGGATACAGTCCTCCTCCAGAAAGAACAGTTTTGTATCTTTGAGATTCATTGTCATCCTCCCTGATGTTCTCGTAAAAAGCCCGTCTGTGGGCAAATCCCGGCCGCCTTTCCCGTGTGTCTGTATTTTCTCTGTGTAAAGCAGATGCGGCGCTGACGTACACGGATCGCCTCTCCCTGCCAAAGACGCTGCAAAGCCGGAAATCAACCGGGCAGAATTCATCCTCCGATACTCCCAATCCCGGATCGTCCTGTCCGGTACATTCCGAATATTTCCCCCTGCCATCACCGTGCCCTATACCTCGGTCCGGCAGTCCCGAAAAGGTTATCTGACCACGACCAGTGAATCCCGCCCAACAGCTCCAGTCCTGCCGGGATTCTTTTGCCCATCCTTTCCGCAGGCATATCCTCCGAAAAAGCAGTGACCCTTCGTTCACTGATTATAGTGAACGAAGGGTCACTTGTCAAGATTTATTATGCCGGCTCCACTGCAGGATGCAGCGGAAAGGAGAGTTTCTCTTTGTTTATGGGGTGAAAGGAATGGCCGCAGACATCAAAGATCCCGCTTAGGACCTCTCTATCCCGCGAGGAGAAAAACCGGCACCTGTATTATCGTTTCTGCACACAGGCCACAGTCAATTATGGAAGAGTCCGTCCATGACCATCTGCGTTTTCAGGGAATCGGAGTGAATCAGGATATTCATCCGATCCAGGGTATCAATGAGGGTTTCTCTTATCTGTCTTGCGTCCTCCAGGTTGTCACATTTAACAGACAGTTCGACGATGTCCTGTATTTCATCTCCAACTGGAATCTGCCAGACCTCAACCCTTATTTCGCTTTCATTCAACTCCCCAGAATAACGATCGAACTGCACCGGTCCTGCCACCTGCACAGACTTCATCACCTCTGAACCCCATCCCGACCTGAGCCAGTCCTTTTCGCGGGGAGGCATATTCTCCTCCACCATTTCCATCGCGTTGTTCCTCTCCAGCGTTTTAAGATCCGGCGGTTCCTCCGTGGTTATCCCAACATCGCAGGAAAAGCTGAGTGTCATTTTGCTGTATCCCCAGTCAATCTCCGCATCAAAAGTCGGATCGGATAACGTAAAGTTATCTGCTGCGGCATCTGACACAGCCGCTTCGATGTCTTCTCCCTGAACGGAATACCTTTTCTTATACGTGATCTTGAACCCGTTCTTTCCTTCCTTTACGCGAATGCGGTTAATCCAGCCCTCATTCAGATACGCTCCGTCCGGCGTTTCAAGATACATCACGCGGAACGTTGCATAGTCCTGCTCCGTCTTAAACTGTTCTCTGATTCGTTCACTGAGGAGGTGATCCTCACCGATCGTCCGCTCACTGTCGAGTAACAGCTTTATCTCGAAGGTTAACGCATCCTCCTCCGGTGTATCCGCCAGGCATGTCATTGAAAACAAAAGGATAAATGCCAGAAAAGCAGATACGGCAGCTATGTGCTTTATGGATTCTTTCCTCATTTTTCATTCTCCTCCGGATGGCCTCCACCATCTTATCGGCGCCCCACAGGACACCCTGCAGACTGTGTATTAATATGATACGCGTCTACGTTCCAGACAACATCTGGCAGTTTTTCACGAGGACTGTCACCTTTTTACCGGGAATTCTTCATCGTTCCGCTTATTCACGAAAGAAGGCAGGCAGACACTCCTTTGGCGGCATGATCTCGCAGGCGGTACAGATACCGTGCTGACTTGATGTGAACATGGTCATGAACGCCGTGCCATCTGACAATTCACAGTACCGGATTGGTTCCATCTCGTCCAGTATGCCATATGATGATTCGTACGCATCGATCAATCGATTCTTCCGGACATGCCTCAGACCCGAAAGAGGAATCAGCCCGACAAACGAAAGAAATGCGTATCCTTCCTCCGTGTTTCTCGAGCCATCACTGCCCATCACACCTCTGACCTGATCTATGATACTCCCATACTCATCTCCGAATTCGCAGATATCCTGAGCCTGCCATAGATCAATATCCGCTTTGAACAAGAGTGAACCGGAATAACCGCATCGAGCCCTCATAATCTTTTCCTCACATCGGGAAAAACCAATGCCATTGCTTTTTCCCTTCGCATCCTTCGTCAGCGACACAGTGAAGTACTCAAACATTGTGTTGTACATCCCGATGTCAGCAGGAATCACCCGGTCTTTTACAGCCCACAGATCCCTTCCATATTTTTCTGTCCAGATGCGAGATTACGGGGATGTCAAAGGGATCTCCCACAGTTGCCGGATGACCATCTGGACGCTTTCCGGCAAACCGTGAAACCACGCAATCAGCATTCTGTCATCGTCACTGATATCCTCCAGCTTCACCTTTTTCGATGCCAGCGAGCAGTACTTCGGATCCTCTGCAACAAATTCGTCAAAGTCTCCCTCCAGGCACTCGACGATCTTCTCCAGAATGTCAGATGGGATGATCTTGATGTTTCCGGTCTCATATTTGCTTATGGTGGCCTGATTCACCCGGACCAGTCTGCCAAGTTGCGTAGTACTGATCCCCTTTTTCTTTCTTTCAAACGCGATTCTGTCTTTGACTAACATCTTTCTCTCCTGTCCTCAACATCCTGTCCTCAACGGAATCAATACCGAACAGATGTGCCCGGGAAAAGGGCAGCTATATTCAGGCAAGATCTCATTTGTATTGTTTCCGTCTGACGATATGCGCGCCCACATGTAAAGCCGGGCTGTCCCATGACAGTTATTGATTCACGAAATGCTCCTTCGATTTCCCTTCATTCATGCCTTTGCACAGCGCCTGCTTTTTGATTTCCCATCTGCTGCATATCTCATCGTCACGACTGAAACGTATCCATCCCCGTCAAAGCCTATGCGGATTCCCCGGCTTCCCAGGCATGGAGATCCAGATAAACCGGGACCTGCTCAGGTGATGCCTGCCCCGAGCTCTCTCGCTTCAGCTTCTTTTCCCGCACCGAACACATTGCCGAGATTCTTCCAGCCAAGGAAACGTGTAAAGATCGAGAAGAACGCCTCCGTCATTTCGTACATGTTCCCCCGCGCCGTCATGATCACAACGAACTGTTTCACCATGGGTGAACCGAACAGCACGGCATACAGCCGATCAATAACTGTCTTGAGCTGACCGGTAATCGTTCCCCAATACTGCGGAGACGCGAAGACGATCACATCCGCCCACAGAAAGGCCTCGTTCACCTTCTGCATATCGTCCTTCTGCACACAGATTCCGCCATTCCTCTGGCAGCTCTCACAGGCAAGACAACCGCCGATATCCATGCCCTGCAGGTACAGATCTCTTATTTCGTTACCGGAGGCTTCCGCTCCTTCGATGAAAGCTTTGACAAGTGATGCCGTCCTGCCATTCTTTCTCGGTGAACCATTGAGTATCAGAATCTTTGCCATCTGCATGTCCTCCCTGATTTCAGATTCTGTAAATCAAACTCCAGCTTCCCAGCGTCTTTCCGTTATGGGTGAACTCCGTTGCGTCGAACTCCTCAAACCCGTTCCTGAGGTAGAAGACTCTGTTGATTTCGGAATTCGTAAACAGCGAAAGTGTCTTGCCACCATTCCGCTTCACGAACGGGATCAGGTACTCCCTGAGGAATTTGGAGTCTTCTGCAGGGAGGGTGGGTAGCTCCAATCTCCGAGGTAACCCTTTCATGGGCTAACCTGTGGACACCAAGACGTGTAGTAGAGGAGCGTTCTCCCAGAGTGTTTGTTCCTGTCTATCCAAGATGGAGACCTAATACAAGTAACCTGGAGCGGGACGATGTCAAGGGA
>JAFUBF010000043.1 GCA_017460325.1 Clostridia bacterium
CAGAAAGCCACCGCCAGCAAGAGGCAGGTCAGAGCATAATCATGGTACACCGGGCTATCCAGAATAAAGTCATATATCTGGATCTGCGTTCCGCCGCAAAAATCCGCCACAATCTGAAAGCTGTCTGCTGCCTCTTTCAGCGTAAAGAAAGCCTCTCCCTCAAATACATCCGGTTGCACCTCGAGTTCTTCCGGAATGATTTGGACGTTATTTGCCGTCACAAGCCGCAATCTGTTCACTCCGTCGCATTCAATAAACCATCGAAGGCGATATGTCCCTGCCGGCAAATGATAATATGGTCCATAGGTCATTTCCCCATAGGAATCGCCGTCCTGTAAATTGCGGGTAGGCTTTTCCGTATATTGAACGTCAGTGTTTCCAAGACCAAGCCACGTTTTCTGCCGGTCCAGCACCCCGCTGACCACAACCAGACACGCCATTGCAAGCACGAAGATTATCGGCCCCCACAATTTCCACCGTCTCTGCTTATCAGTACCTGTCATCTGATCCGCTCCTTTAATGATGCTTTGGCTTTCGGCACCGTATGTTAACAAGAGTCAATATTTGACAAACCGGTGCAAAGCACCGGGTCCACTCCTTTTTATCAACACTGTCTTATTCGCGAATATCCCGCTTCGCTTCCATCTTTACTTTCTGGCAATATGCCGGTAGAAGAAGGAACTGTCCGTATCCGTGCAGATAAAGTTCTCTGTGTCCGCGTACGGATGGAGAACGGTCTTGAATGGATCCGAGAACTGACGAAACATGCCCAGCCGGACCACTTTGTACATTCCACGTCGAAACTCAAGCATCGGTGTGATACTGCCAATCAGCAGCGCCACAACCAGACATCCGGAGAGGATCTTTTTACGGGTTATCCAGTCTCTCAGAAATCTTGCACAGTAAACCGATAGGACAAAAAGCCCCGGCAGAGATGCCCGCATGGAAAAATCCATGTTATACCCGACACGAAAAACCGGAATGATCAGCAAAGAAAGCACGACTGTCCGGAAAACGGCGTCCTTATGAAAAACAGATGCCAGAATGAGCGCATACAGGCCCCATTCCACCAGACTGAACACAAGCAGTCTTCCCACAGATTCCGGCAGTGAATATGCATTCAGGAACATATCCACTCTGAACGGTGCGTTCCTGGTCGAGGCATTGGATGAAAGATACAGGAAACACGGAACGCTCCCCAGAATCGATAAAATGTTGCATAAACTGACGGGTTTGATCAGTACTCTCTGGACAGCCTCTTTCTCTCCCCGTCTGTGCAGTGCCTCCAGGATCTTTCCCGTAAACATCCCCACGCACAGCAGCACAATTCCTACAAGTGGAAGCGGGGCATATGGCAAAGCAAGAAGACCGATCATGGCATAGGCATCCGTTCGTTCCGGAAGGCAGAGAAGCAGCACTGTTACAAGCCACGTTGGAACTGCCTGATTAAATACCCAGAAGAGGCAGGTAGTGTGGCTTGAATACTGCCAAGTCTGTGCCCACCACTCAATCTGGTCCGTCCAGTCATTCCGGAACAGGCATACCAGTCCATCCATTCCGGAAAACAGCACAAACAGTAAAAGAAAGCCTCCCGCCCGGATGACCGACTGCACATTCAGCAGAGACAGAAAAAGAAGAAACAGCAAAAACAGAAACCAGACAGTTTCCGCAAACAGCGCATAATTGGCCGCCAGCCAGAGAATCTCCGGTCCGCCGATGCCCGCGCAGACTTTCCCAATCAGTGCAGGAACAATCCAGAATCCGACATAATAGGTCAGTGCATAGGGCGTTCCGGCGAAACGAACCGGCCATTCATGCTCCAGAAGATCATGAAAAATGGCATTCCGTCCGTAAAAATCATCATTCTGGTAAAAAAAGCCCCCGATTCCGGAGAAAAATGTCCAGAGAAGTGCACACAGGAAACACAGCGCAACGGTCATCCACGAACAGTCCCAGATCTCGGATTGTTTCTCATAAACACTTTTCAGTTCCGTTCCACCGGAATGGACATGATACAGCCAGAATGCGGCAAGTAATGCGAGAGAACAGGGCGCAGAAACCGAAAGACGTACCCAGGTAAGCAAAAACAGAATTCCCGGAATCAAAAGTGTTATCATTGAGACATCGTATAGCCTGCGTCTTGAAATGCCGATCATTCCATACCCCTATTCAGTCGAATATCCGTAACACCGTGTCCCCGTTTGTAAAGACAGGCCATCCGCAGTTTCCTGTGGATGGCCTGCATCTAACGGCATAACCCAGCCTCTCCATCAGACTGCTGCCAGTACGGAGGACTCAGCTTCGCTGCTCTCTCGCAGAACCGTTACCAGTTCAATGAGTGTCATGCCAATACCCGCCACATAGAACAGCACAGCCAGCTGAGGTGCTAGAACTTCCCTTCCTGCCATCCCTGCCGTGTACAGAAAATAGGACGACAGGCCAAAGAAAAACGGGAGAGCAAAACGACGTTTTGGATTCCACATACACACTGCCATGGCCATTACATCCGCACCGAAGGAATAACGCTCATGCATCTTTGGGAGCAGCAGCGGTACAGCAGAAAGATACAGAAGCGCAGAGAGAAGAATCGTTTCCACGTTCAACCGCCGGCGATAGATGCAGAGCATCAGACTGATCCCCAGGACTCCCCCGAACGTAAGAAACATCGCCATCGGTGATAACATTTCGTAGAGTTGCCCCGCATTCACCTGTTTCGACAGAAGAAGAAGCTCATATATGCTGGGGCCATTCATTACAATATAATTATACTGTCCGGCCTGCTGAGCAAAGACAGTCAGAACGTGATGAAGGGATTTCCCGGCAAGCAACGCTGGAACCATCATCAGCATATAACCGGCAGGAATCAGAAAGATCCAGCGAAGCTTTATATCTCTGTGCAGCCAAAGCGGCAGCAGAACCGGCAGGAAAAAGACCGTCTGCAGTTTGAAGGAAAGCGCAATCCCGAAGAGGAAAAAAGACCCGATGCTTTTCTGCCTTAATGCCAGATAGATGGCCAGCATACAGAGTGAGGTATAGATTATATCACACTGACCCCAGTAAGCGCCGTTAAAGACAACCGTTGGGAGCAGCAACGTAATCAGGTACGTTCCGATCCGGAAAACCGGGCTTTCCCACCTGAACCCGACCATCTTCATGATCGCATAGGCCAACAGCGCATCGAACGCGACTGAAAAAGCCTTGATCAGATACAGCCAGGGAAAAACCGTAAGTCTTGAAATCAGCGCAAGGAAATACAGATACGGCGGCGAATAGTCCGATCCTATATAAGTCCCGATCGCGTTCCACAGCGGAAGCTGGGTATATGAATAGATCCATTCGCTCAGAAAAATCTCATAATCATTGCTCTGATAATCAAGCAGAGAGATCTTTCCGAGGATGATCAGTCCGGTCACCAGCAAGGCAAGTATCACGTTGAATATGGACAGTCGTTTCATCTCCCGAAGCTGAAACAACACCGTGATCGCAAACACAAAGGTAAATGAGACGGCTGTAATCTGAATGAATTCCGCCTGTTTGAAACTGGTCAGGTCTTCAACAACTGCATACCGCTGAACCCGGGCAACACCGAAGAAAATTCCCACGGAAAGCATTGCCATTACTGCCAGCGTGATCCACCCAACATTTTTCTTCAGTATGTCCCGGATTTTATCATCAAACACTTCCATCATGATAAGGTACCCTCTCTTCGCTCGACATCTGAGCGCATCGCACACGCCCCTGCTCATTTCTCCGTCAGTGGCCAGTATACGACACAAATCAGCTTCATGTGATTATGTTTCATTATATGCCAATTGTCAAGGTTTATTTCCGACTGCATCCCCCGGTCCGTTTCCAGACCGTTTCCAGAGAAGGCTTGACAGTTCTTTTGGATCACCCTAAAATTCTGTCAGGACACTGGATAACCTGCATGGATTTCCGTTTTCCTGTCTGATCCTTCCTGCAGCCTTTCATCCGTTGGAGGATTTCTGATGAAACCGACTTTTCGTATTTCAAAGCTCATCCCGTGGCTCCTGCTCGGGCTGGCCTTGGCTCTTTCTCTGTTTGTCTACGCCCGGTACGGTCTTCATACGCTCGACGCGGATCAGTCCTCCGAATTTGTGCTGGCAAACCATCTGAATCAGAAAAGGGCTCTTCTCAGTACGGACTGGTTCTATTCAACAGAACTGCGTACCGTCAGCCCCGTTCCTATCTATCAGCTGGGGCTCGCCTTGTTCCCGTCCTGGCACGCTGCCCGCCTCTTTTCCATTCTGATCATCGCCCTGGGAACAACCGCAGCCTTCCTTTTTGCCGCACGGCAGGCCGGATGTCAGGAGGAAGCGATCTACTGCGCCGCCTGTTTTATCCTCCCCTATTCCAAAGTGCACGCTTTTCTCTTTTCCTGGGGCGGCTTTTACAGCATGTACCTGATTCTGGGCTGCCTCGCGCTTGGGCTTATCCTGTCCATTGACCGAACCGGCCACAGCATTCCAAAGTTGCTCCTCCTCATTTTCCTTGGCATATGGTCCGGGACAGCCGGCATACGCATGTTCATGATCTTCGGTGTTCCGTTTCTGTTTGCCTGTCTGGTTTCCCGACTGAAGGCGCCATCTCTTTCCACCCTAGGGAAAACGTCCAATTCCCGGCTTCTGATCACTGCGGGTGTTTTCCTTCTCTCCATGCTCACAGGTTACCTGATTAACCGGTTTATCCTGTCCCCCCGCTTTCATTATAAGGAATACGGCACCCTCATCACTGACACCTTTCAGTTTTCTGAGTTTCTGAAACACATTGACGAACTGATCAATTATTTCGGTTATAAAGCCAACACTGTCATTGTCTCTCTGGACGGAGGAATCAGTTTCCTGCTGATTCTCCTCGTTTTCGCCCTCCTGTCCATTCCGTTTGTCTTGCTTCGTCACAGACCTCTTCCTTATCATCAGCGTCTTCTTGCCGTTTTTGCGGTTTCCGCAATTTTCTTTGTGTGGCTCCTTGACTGTGTGGCGGTCGGCTATTCCGCTACTCCTTACGCCGTCGGTTATTTCATGATGGGCCTCCTGTTTGCCCTTCTTTCCGTCTTCCTTGCCATCCGGTATTTCTGTCCGGCCATCCTGCAAAAATGCCTGATGGTTGCCCTGACCCTTCTTTTTTTCGGAAACACCGTTTCCTTTGTCCGCCGGGATATTCCCTCCCATGATCTGCAACAGGCAAAAGCCGCCGCGTGGCTTGAAGAAAACGGATACACAACCGGATACGCCACTTTCTGGAACGGCAATCTTCTGACGGAGTTCAGTAACGGTAAACTGGATGTCTATATTTACGCATCCTGGCAAAGCCGAAAACCCTATGAGTGGCTGCAGACGGTTCAGCATGCTACCCAGCAGCCGGACGGACCGGTTTTTCTCTATACCGACACGGAAGAGCTTGCCCTCAGTGCACCGCCCTGCCTTTCCGAAGATCACCTGGTTTACGCTGAGGGCGCCGTACGTATCTACTCATATGATCATGCCGAGGATATCTACCTCAAACAGCTTGATCAGGTGGTCGATCCCAATTCCCCTCTGCTGACAGGTATTCCTGTTCCTCAACTATAGAACGATACAGGAGGCAATTCCTTGAACAGATCTCTGTCGTCCCTATCATTGCCTCGCGTTTTTCTTATTGGATTCCTGCTTGCCCTTCTCGCTCTCCTGCCGGCCTGCCTTCCCTACGGCGGTGCCTATGTGACACGCGGGGACTACATCGAACAGCAACTGCCCTTCCTGGTGGAAACACAGCGTATTCTGAGAAGCGGTCTGGATACATATTCGTTTAACACCCTGCTCGGTGCGCCTGCAATCGGCAGCTATGCGTTCTATACGCTGGGCAGTCCCTTTGTCTGGCCGCTGGCCCTTCTGCCCAAGTCCGCTCTGCCCTTCGGAATCACCCTCATGGCCCTGCTCAAACACGCCGTATGTATGGTAACCTCTTTCCTGTATTTTCGAAAGATGCTGAAAGAGGACACCAGAGCACTCCTCGGTGCCATCCTTTATACGTTTTCCTCTTTCACCGTCGTCAATACGCAGTTCTATCACTTTACCGAAGTCATCGCCTTCTTTCCACTGATCCTCCTCGGGATTGAAGCGGCCA
>JAFUBF010000044.1 GCA_017460325.1 Clostridia bacterium
AGGGTGCAGTCCGGGACTGCACCCTGTCGCATTGTCTGCAGGAAAACGGCAATTGATTTTTTTCGTCCGGATCAGACATTTGCCGGATTGCTCTTTGCCGTGGGAATGAAAAAGTCAGGATGTTCCCCCAGCCAGGTTGTCTGGGGCATGCAGGTCAGCAGGGACAGATCCGCCTCATCAAGTTCAAAATCGAAGGCCCCCAGATTGTCCCTGATGTGCGCCTCACTGCTGGCTTTCGGGATCGGCAGAATGCCTTTCTGAAGCAGGAAACGCAAATTGATCTGCTGCGGACTCCGGCCATACTTTTCTGCCAGGCTGGCGATGATGGCATTCCCTGCCGTCGCCTGTGCCTCACCCCGTCCAAACGGGCTCCACGCCATGGGAAGAACCCCATGTGCCTTGCAGAATGCCACAGCCGCTTCCTGGGAATACCCCGGATGAATCTCCATCTGATCCACCACCGGATGAATCGTGCAGTTTTCAAGGATGTTCACCAGGTGATGCGGAAGGAAATTGGAAAGTCCGAGTCTCCGCACCTTCCCTTTGGCCACCAGCTCCTCAAGGGCATGGTACGTGCGGATATCCCTTTCACGCCAGGGTTCATCCAAATACCCGGTTTCCCTCGGCCAGTGGATCATGTAAATGTCCACATACTCCATTCCGAGCCGGCGAAGACTGCGGTCAAGGGCTGTGGCAGGATCATCCATTTCGTCGATCCACAGCTTGGTTTCAATCACAAATGCTTCCCGGGGCAATCCGCTCGCCCGGATCGCCGTCCCGAGAATCCGCTCCGTCTCATACAGCGAAGCGGTGTCAAAAAAACGGTATCCCGCATCGATGGCCTGCCGGATCGGGCGATCCGAGGTCAGCTGATACGTTCCAAACCCCATTGCGGGGATCTCTGAACCGTCCTGAAGCGTATAGGTTGTCATTGTTTTTCCTCCGGTATCGGGTCCTGTCGTTCTTTTTCTTCCCCTGTCCGTACCTGCTCCGTTATCTCAATGCTTTTTTCAGTTTCCGCACGAGGTCTGCCGGCAAAAGTTCTTTTACTTCCAGGAGCGATTTGATGGCAAAATTCGGAAGCAGCCGTATTTCCTTATCGCTCAATGCCTCCAGTCCCTGAATAACTTCTTTCAGTTCATCTTCCGGACTGGCGTCATGATAGCCTTCAAAGATCGCCTTCTGTACCTCATCCATGTACACCAGTTTGTTCTTTACCTTGAGCTTTATTCCGGCAGCACGGCAGAGCGGTTCCATCAATATCCTGGTTTCTCTGTTCCGCACGCACAGAACCTTTGGATATACTCCTCCCTCGCTCATTTCATGAATAATACTATCCAGCACTTTATTTGGATCATAGACCGGCGTATCGTATGTCTGGAAGACAACGGCAAGTCCATCCTCATCTGTCATCACGAACGCCGAGGGATGAAACAACGGATCTCCTTCAAGTGTGATATCCATACAGGTCATATCGCACTCAACCATCTTCTCCTGTTTTCTGCTCATTAACTGCTTCAACGCACCCTCATCCAGATGGTCGGGCGGTTTGATAAGGTCCACATACGGAGGAAGCCCGATACGTTCCTGCAGCAGTTTTCCGTCTTCAACCGTATACAGCGGAATGGTAACCTTCTCCTCCGACATGATGACAGAAACACCGTTGATAAAGCCCCCATAGATTTCTTCATCCATTTTCAGCAAAATCGGTTTCAGGCCAAGTGCGTCCTTTCCCTGTATCCCGATCTGTTCCACGACCTTCAGCGTTACAGTCAGTGCGGCCTCCAGTTTCTTCTCATCTTCCTCCGCCTCAGTAAAGCGGGAAACGCAATTCATGAGTTTTCGGGCGAAATGCAGGAACGGGGAACGAAATGGGATCGATTTTTCCCTGCAGTACGCTCTGAGCGCTTTTACTTCATTCTCCGCCAGTTTTTCCCGATCCTCTTTCCAGGTAACCAACACGCAGTCCAGCGCATAGGGATCTGCTCCATTGCAGAATTCCCCTTCGCCATGGGATTTTCTGAGTGAGGACAGACCTTCCGTACCTGTAAACACAATCAGGCCTTTATTCTGTGCCTGCATGCCGGAAACAACGCAGTAACCGATCTCGTTTCCCGGTAATCTGACCGCAAACATTTCTTCTTCCGCGATCTTTTCCCAGACTTTTGATTCTCTCAGAGCAAAGCCAAGATCATACAGATTCGTATTCATTCTTTTCCTTTCTCAAACGGTGTTCAGAAAATACGGGATGATTGGGCATGATCCGATTCCTGCAGGAAACAAAGGGAGCCCCGCCCGGTTTTCAGGTACCATCTACCAGGCGGGTACACTCTTTATCCGTTCTGTTAGGAGCAACTGCACCCATTGTCTCTCCGAAGGACAAATACCGGATTACTTTTTCGCATCTTTCAGTTCCTGGAGCTCCTCCAGCTTATACTTAATCATATCTTCCTTGCTGTCCTTATAATTGGCCAGCAGCTTTTCAGCCTTTTCCAGTTCATTACCATCAAGCAACACATCGGCATACTTGCCGGCCACGTAATCGCTCGCTCCCTGAGCCAGCAGTTCCTCGAAGTACCGGTCACGTTCATCCTTCCGTCCCAGGTAATGATATGCAACTCCGATTGCGCTCAGGTAGTTATCCCTTGTCAAATCATCTTTGGAAAGATCCCTTATTTCCAGCAGTTCCCGGAACAGGGGAATCATTTCCTCATATAGCTCTGCATTCTCGTAGTACATGTCACACGCGTTCATCACATTGCAGAAATCCATGCGAAGCGATCTTTCTCTCTCAAGGCTTCCCTTCGGAATACGAATTCTGATCTCATGAAAATCCAGTTTCTGCCCATCCACCATCTGCTCTTTCAGTTCTTCCCGTACCGCCGGCCAGTGCGCTACCATGTACTTTCCCGGCTTATCATCCCCTGCCCATTCCAGTTCGCTCATCTTGATGGCAAAGTCATGGATGGCACATTCTTTCCCGTCTTCCTCACGTATCTGGGGCTCCACCGTCTTCTTTTCGGCCTTTTCAGCATCGGCTCCTGCAGTTTCCTGCGCTGCCTGTTTCGCTGCTTCCTGCTCCGCCAGTTTTTTGGCCAGTCTCATAGCCTGTTTCTTGTTCATCGTACATCCCCTCCATATCGGATAATCATTCTGCAATTTTCCATCCGTCAGTCCCGGTATGCATCCCGCTTCAATCAGGCTCGCATATTCCCGGACTGCCTGACCCATATTACCATCTTTCACGCTACTTTTCAAACCTTTGATTTGCCGCTTTCAAAGTCAGCACTGCAGCTGCGTGGCAATGAAAAAAGAATTCCCCAGGAGGTCACCTCAGTGACCTCCTGATTTTAGATCGGCCTCAGTTTCGTTTGGATCGGTCGCAACTTCGGTCCCAGTTTTGTATACCCGTCAGACAGGAGGCGCACCTCTGTCCACAGTCCCGGTGAGTTTCCAGACTGGAACACGGTTTTCAGGGGATTTTGCACTGACCTGCCGCACAAAAATCTTGACACGGAAAGTCACATCGGGTATAACTTCCCATGTACTTTTCGGAAGATTTCAAAGAGGTGTTTCATGTCCTATGAACCATATCAGTTTGCCTTCTTTGTTCTGATATACAGCTTTATCGGTTGGTTGTTTGAAACCCTGGTTTATTCCTTTTCACAGAGGAAACTGATCAACACCGGTTTTCTGACCCTGCCGTTTATCATGACCTATGGTCTTACGATGGCGATTCTGGTCGGTATCCTTCCCACTTTCGGAACAAACGTTTTCTATCAGTACCTCAGCACGCTGATCGTTTCCTCCGTCATTGAACGCCTGTGTCTGTGGGCCGCTCACCGGCTCTGCCCCGGTATTGTCTGGGCCAGGCGCAGCAGTATGTTTGATGGCCATGTGAAAGGCGTTGTTGCCTCCCTGCTGATTGCTCTCGGTTTCCTCGGCGCCTACCATCTGCTCCATGCACCCGTGCTTCTGCTGCTCTCAGTTGTTCCGCCTCTGGTGATCAAGATTCTGACCCTTGTCCTGTGGGTGCTCATCCTGGCCGACCTGGTTCTGGTCGTTACCTCCTGCCGGAGAGGAAAGTATCCCGAACTGTATGAGCAGTCCAGTCGCGCACACCTGTCCAACCGTCTTCGGCAGTATGTCTGGAACCGGATTCAGCGTGCTTATCCGGGGGTTCCCAGTTTTAACGACAGCGATGCCGAATATACCTTCGGAAAAGGACTCAGTTTCGATAAACTCATCTGGGTCTTCCTCATCACGGCGCTTGCCGGTGATATAACGGAATTCCTGTACTGCGGACTGGTTGACCATAGCTGGATGCACCGTTCCAGCGTCCTTTACGGACCCTTCAGCTTCGTCTGGGGCATCGGTGCCGTTCTGCTGACCATCGCACTCACACACCTGGCCCGCAAATCCTACGTCTACGTCTTCCTGGGCGGATTCTTTATCGGTGGCGTGTATGAATACCTCTGCAGCGTTTTCACGGAGCGGGTTTTCGGAACCATTTTCTGGACATACGCGCATCTTCCGCTGAACATCGGTGGACGCACCAACCTGCTGTTCTGCTTTTTCTGGGGGCTTCTCAGCCTGCTCTGGGTCCGGATTATCTATCCGTCCATGTCAAAGCTGATCGAAAAAATTCCCCCGATTACCGGCAAGATTGTCACCTGGGTTCTGGTCACCTTCATGGTTCTCAACGGCGCCCTCACCATGACCGCCCTGATCCGTTTCCGATACCGCCCCGCCAATCCGGAACCCCGGTCGGAACTGGAAGAGTTCATTGATCAGCAGTATCCGGATGAGCGGATACAGAACCGCTGGCCCAACATGAAGATCGTCCCAAAGGACACCCCTGAACCGGAAAAGGAACAGGCGACCCTGTAAACCGTCGGGGGCGGAAACATCGCAGACCCCATACCGAAAAAGGAGATCGAGGCAAATGATTCAGATACGCGTATGGGATGCAGCAAACGCCCTTCTTGTCGAAACACAGCATGCGGATACCGCTTTTCTGTGTATTGACCGGTGCTGGAAACCGGGCGATCGGATTGAACTGTGCACGAAGCCCCGTACTTCCCTGATGGTTCGCATGGATGTGTCCCTGCCCGAGGGCGAGGTCTTTCTGCCGGATGGAAAGATGACCTGGCCCGTTCCCATGGAGGAACACCGCCTTGCCTATGCGCCGGGTGCCTTTGAAGGCATCCGGCATATTGTTACCGCCCGGATCATGACGGAGGCCGAAAAGGCCGCATACCGGGATCTGGCCCGAAATCCCGCCGATCTTCGCGGTGATACGGATTTTTATCCGCACTGCACAGCAAACGTCGAAACCCGGAACGAGTCCGTCTTTGCCGCGCGGAACGTCATCGACGGTCTTCGCTTCAACACCTCCCACGGCGTCTGGCCGTATCAGAGCTGGGGAATCGGCGCAAGGACAGATGCCTGGTGCAGAATTGACTTCGGACGTGAGGTCAGGGTCAGCCGGGCAGCCCTGACACTGCGGGCTGATTTTCCGCATGATGCCTACTGGGTAAGCGCACATATGACCGATTCCAGCGGAGGTGACCTTGCCTTCCGTCTGCAGAAAACCGGCGAGCGCCAGTGGATTGAGCTTGGTGACCGTCAGGTGCGTTGGCTGCGTCTTGAGCGCATGGTAAAAAGTGAGGACAATTCCGCGTTCCCGTCTCTGCGTGCCCTCGAGGTGATGGGCTGTGATCTCTGACCAGTTCCTGCCCAAAAAAGAACCGGGGCTCCTGCCGGCCTGTGGCCATCAGGAGCCCCGAATATTATTTTCACAGTCCATTGACAAACTGGCGCATCACATAGCCGACCAGGTCCGTATCCGGAACCTGCACTTTCACCCACACGCGGTCCACGGCGAGGAGCAGCATGACCTGATTTTCATACAGGTACTTGGCCACCGGTTCAGATCTGGAGGGGCCTGTCCGCATACTGACAAATCCCCCGCGCCTCGCCGGAGAAACCGAAACGACCACCGGCTCGGCCAGTTCCCGCATGGCCGGATAGTACGTATGGAGCGGCGTTGTGGCAAGCGGATAGACGGTGGAGACATACTTGCTCTGCACGAAGCCGGTCAGACCGTCCACCTCAACCTTGTAAAACGTCTTCGAAACACCCACAACCTTGAGTTCCGTTCCCGGTTCCAGCTTTTTGAGGACCCGTGCACTGAACTGCGGATGTTCACGGAGATTCAGCTTCGTTCCCGCTCTCTTGGTGTGCACATAGCCGGTAAAGCTCTCGATTTCCTCCACCTGGTAATTCAGTTTGGTTGTCTTTTTCGTCTCAGCCGCCAGTGCAAGCCCGCTCAGGCTGACCATCAGGAGGACCAAAAGACAGATCAGGATGCGTTTCATCTGTTTCATCTCATTTCTTGCTTATCTGCACCGGCCGATTAAAGACCCGGACCGGATTGCTGTTCGATGTCCTATTATATCATGGGAGCGATTGCTGCATCAACTGATTTTTCAGGTCCTCCCGCCGGGCGCAGATGCGCCGGGAAAAAGCGTGCCGTGCCCGGCCTTTCGTCCGGCGGGAATCAGTAAATCGCGTTGAGCCCCACGAAGCGGAACGGTTTCTTTTCCTGTTCCAGTTCAGTCAGAACCATGTCCAGCGCCTCGGCTGTATAAATGGCGGTATCGGAGAAATGCATGACGATCACCGCCCCGCTCCGGATGTACCGTTTGAGCTGACGGGCCAGCTTCTCCGCGCTCTCCGCCTTATAGTCAGAGGAGGTATAGTAGCCTGAAATGCTGTGGGTAAACCCGACATCAAAGACCGCCGTCAGGCCCTTTTTCCCGACCGCCAGCGTGGGCGGGCGGAACAGGGTGCTGAGGGAGGGTTTCCCCGTGGCATCCCGCAGATCGCCGATGATGTCCTGCATCGTCTGATAGCTGGTGACCATGTCCTCCCGGAGCTCGTCCACCTCGGCATCGGTCAGTTCCTCATACGTGGTCGCCGTGATTTCGGTGGAGAGTTTCAGGTGTTTATGCGTATGGTCCCCGATGGTATGTCCCGCTTTGGCAATGGCCCGCAGGAGATTCGGATTGTACGGCACGTACTGGGTACGCACAAAGAACGTCGCCCTCACGTTATGCTTTTCCAGCACCTGCAAAAGCCTGTCCACCGTTCCATCCGTTCCCCAGTCATCAAAGGTCAGGAACACCAGATTGTCCTCATTTGGAATCAGCCCGCGTTTATCCAGTTTCCGGATCTCGGACAGCTCAAAGCCCGGGAGAAACCGTCGACTGTTGACCCAGTCAATACCCAGATAGCCCCCGGCAATCCGGTCCATGGCCTCCGCACCGGATAGCCCTTCCAAGTAACCCGGATGAATCCGGTCAAGCACCTCCGGCAGGATCTGCTCCCTGGGGAGCGGATAGGTGTACATCTCCGCGGTATCCGCCGCCACCGTGGCCGCCGACTCCACCGGATAGGGGCAGTTGGTCTCAATCAGGGCGTTCAGCAGCTCAGCCAGGAGAAAATCGCTGTGCTGAATCAGGCCCATCTGAAAGTGGACAATCTCCCCCCGCTGGAACGGGCCCTCATTGGCTTTGGCCACCAGTGGCAGGGCATCCTCCACATTGGTCATGCGGGTGATGCTCTGGGGAACCGCCTCTTTTACCTGGGAGAGGACCTCCAGTCCGCAGGAACCGGCCGCATCCAGGAGGATGGAGGAAGCGGAGCCGTACGTCGAGCGCACAAAAATCTGCTCCGTTTCGCCAAACTCATTTTTCAGCCGGTCCCTGGCCGCCATCAGCTCCTCCCGGAGCACGCTGACACTGGCGTGGGCATCCGGCGGGACGGAAAGACCGAGATTGTGTCCGGCCTTCTTGATGGCATGCACCAGATCGCTGTTTCCGTTCAGATCCTCCGGTGTGACAAAAAAGGTGGCGCAGCTGCCGGTATTCCGGAGCACATCCAGTACGCCGTTGACCTCCGTCACATTCCCCAGACCCGAAAACGTAAAGACCGTGGCACGCCGGGTGGTATAAAACCGGGGTTTCACCTCCGCCCGGGTATACGTGACCGGCACCTCTTCGGTTTTCTCCGCCTCCTGCACCTGGTATGACGGCTCCACCGCCTCATAGGCCTGATACGGTTTCTCCGACAGCAGCCGTGCATCCCCCTTTTCCGGGAACTGGATGGGATGTCGGATAAAATAGACGCCAGTTCCGATAAACGTCACCGTCAGCACCAGCAAAAACACCATCAGAAGAATCTGACGCCCTTTTCGATTCATAACTGTCCTCCGTCGCTGCCCGCGTCCCCGTTCAGAAACAGTTTAAGCGACTCCGTTTCATTTCCCGAGAGACGGAACAGGTCAAAGTGCCGGTACCCCATCTCCGTGAGATGCTGCCGCCAGATTCGGAGGGTTTCCCCGTCCGCATACCAGATCGTTCCGCCCTCTGCGCCGGGAATCTCTGCCGCCAGCGCCCCGCTGTCCGCATCCCGCTCCGGCCGGATGCCCTTATCCGCCAGCAGCTGAACCGCATCCTTTTCCCGCAGGGCCTGAACCACTTTTCCCTCGCGCCAGAGAAAGCCGCCGGTGGAAAAGGCCATGCGCACCTCGCCGGGAACCTGTTGCCAGTTATTTCCCACCTCGGTGAGGAAGGGCAGATCCGCCTTGGGACCCGGCCCGCTGTGATAGCCGTACAGGTTATAGCACATGCAGCTGTATTCCGGCCCCTCCGGCAGGGTGCAGTAAAGGGGCGCCCCGCACTCAAGCACTACCCGAAGCGCCACTCCATCCCGGCTGAGAATGGCCTGAAGCCGGGTCAGAAAGGCGGCAAAGTCCGCCCAGAGCTCCGTATCCTTCTTGAAGTTTTCGTAGTCAATCTCAAGGCCTGTCAGGTGACAGGTGTCCACCAGCTTCAGGATTTCATCAATGTGCGCGCTCTGCGCCGCTTCCCCCTGCAGATGGGCCACCAGGAAATCCTTCGACTTCTGGACGATCTTCCCTTCCTCCGTCTCCACATCGTTGACCAGTGACAGATAGACCTTCGGGCGGGACAGCGCTGAGAGCAGCATTTCCGATTCTTCGGGCAGAATGACTGTTCCGTCCCCGGCAAAATAGGCCTCGAAACAGATCACCTCATCCAGACGGCTTTCAAACCGTTCCGCCTCCTCCAGTGCGCCCTCGGCATCCCAGTAGGTCAGCCATGCCCCGTTTTCCCCCAGCCCGGTGACCGGGAGAAGAAGGAGCAGCAGAAACGCCAGCAGCTTCATCGTTTTTAACCTCCGTCAGTCAAACACTCTTCTGAAAATGCGAATGACCCGGTCCACAAATCCCACGTTGGTCACCACGTCCTGAAGCGGCTCCGCATACGCGTACACTTCCGGTCCGATGTTGTTGGCAATCCGGAGATCCCGGAAAACCGCATCATATACATCGTCCGACAGGTTGGTCTGGCTGAAGCGCTCATTGTCCATGGTTACCTCAGCCCCCAGAGCCAGGCGGGTTCCGCTGCTCTCCGGGACTTTCAGATGGTCCACCACCAGGCGGTCATCCAGCCACAGGCTGATCCGGGAACCGGTATACTGGATGCGCAGTTTCCGGTCATCCTGTTCATCAATGTCCAGATCCGGGATGTACGGTTCCGCCCCGTCCGCCAGCGTCAGGACCCGAAGGGTCTGCAGATAGTTCAGATTGGTCTGTGCCTCGGCACGCCTCTCCTCGTCCTCATCACTGGCAATAATGGCCTCGCAGCAGGCGATCTTCCCCGCCAGCTCGTTTTCCGGAATGGACTCATACGGCCCGCCGTCAAATTCCAGGAGATCCAGTTCAAACAGCGGTTCTCCGCCCGCCGGGTCGAGAATGTACAGACAGTTGTTGTGCAGGCACACGGTCACACCGCCCTCACCGTGGTCATCCGTCTTGAGGGAAATGGACTGCTGTCCCACCACGTTTCCCTGCAGCCGAACGCTCAGATCAAAGTCGGGCGGAAGCTCCTTTTCAAGGAGAATCGTTCCCTTTCCGTAAGGCATGGAGGTCAGGATGATCCGGTGATCCGAATACTCCGCAACACCCTCCAGGCGCTGCCAGGCTTTCGCCTGTTCCTCGTCGCCCAGACGGAACATCACCGGATGACCGGTATCATCCCAGATCCGCATCATCAGGTGGTTGGAGGAAAAGTACTGCCGGGCCTGCAGACGGGAAAGATCATAGATGGAGGAATCCATCATGTTGAGGCAGGTTCCCTGGCGGTTGAAATTCATGCCGAACACCTTCTGCATCATTTCCTCGTTTTTCCGGCTCACCAGCGGGTCGTTTCCATAGGCGCCGGTGTTGGAATGCATCAGGATATAGAGCGAGGGAACGAAGCCGAAATCCTGCCGGTACAGTTCATCCATCTTCATATAGTCCCATTCGATGCGCTTCTCCATCGCCTCCACCGATTCCTGGCGCAGGCGGTTTTCATCCCGCAGGAAATCCATGAGGTAATGGTTGTAATCACGCCGCAGGTAATTGTGCACCTTCAGGAACTCCGCCGTGTTCATATGGCCGAAGTAGTTCTGGTAGCGGTCGAAGATGTTGATATAGCTGAGGCGGTATCCGTTGGAGCCCATTTCCCAGTAGGTGGTGTCCATCAGCTCCCGGGCCGCTTTGGCATTGACGTACAGTTGTTCATTGTCCGACAGGTTCCCGGCATAGGTGCACATGGTCGCCTTGTAATTGCACGCCACCAGGGTCGGCTGAACCCAGAGGGCACTGTCGTAGATTCCATCCTCAAAGATGAGCAGCATCGCCTTTTCCGGCAGGTTTCCCCCCTGATAGGCCCGAATGACATCCTCCTGGGTAATGGTCTGATAGCCGGAGGCCTTGAGCGTCTGCATCTGCTCCTGGAAGGCCTGCAGGTTGACAAT
>JAFUBF010000045.1 GCA_017460325.1 Clostridia bacterium
CTCCAGTTTGCAATTGTCTCGTGTGGATATATAATCAACGAGGGACACTGAATTACCGGTTTTGACATTATCGATCACACTCAGCGTAGTACCATCATTTTTATCAATAGTGAGATTGACGGTCTTTACCTCATATAGATCGATAGAATCAACACCACTCGGCACTGTCCATGGTTTAGTAGCAGACGACGAAATATTGTTTTGATAATAGACCCATCCTTCTTTTACGGGTGTAACTCCATCTAACAGATCAAGTTCAATTGTCTGACCTTCATAAAATTGCTTTGGAACGGGAGTTGTCTCCGCATAATGGAAAGTCACCGTCACATATTTCTTCCAGACAGCGAACAGTGTAGTATCTTTATCCAACTCAAATGTATCAAAGTCAACTATCTCAGGCATAAACGGATTTTTCGCCCAGCCTGCAAAAAAGTAGCCATCACGTTCGGGTTTCTTATTCAAGTCCGTCAATTCAGACAGATTCGTACAAACGACAGCATTTTCGCCATTCAACGGATCAAGCCAGAGAATGGGATCGCTGTCATAAACAGCATATAAAGTTCCGCCATGTTCTGGCATTTCATATGAAAGAGTTTCTCCCTCATCATTCTTATATAGAGGGTCAACTGCCGACTGATTTGGGGCCCAGCCAATAAATGCATGCCCGTTCTTTGTTCCGGAATAATTCCAAGGAAGCGTAGAAGAAAGAACTTTATCGCCTGCATATGCTTTAATGGGATCCGGCGCAGGTCGGTTGCCGCCGTTGGTATCAAATGAAAGGGTGACAAAAGACTTCTCAGGAACGGTATAGAAGGAAAGACGTGTACTATCATTCATTTGATCATATGATTGGAAGCCACAATCAGGATTATCTCTTTTTAAATTTACCCACCATTTCCCATCAGGATCTCCCAGAAAAAAGGTTGGATCATTCAAATTATTCTTATGAACAAGAATCTGTGATGGTTCATTGTCATTGCTGATTGTCAAGGCATTATTGGGCAACACTTTCAGATAACCAGAAGAAGACCGAACGTAATAATAACAGTCTTTATTGCTGTTTTCTTTGCAGTTTCCGGTAAATTCGAAGGTCCAGGTTGTCAAACGATTTACATCTACATCTTCAGTGACCGCTGCAGCCAACCATTTCCCGTTTGCTTCTTTATGCGATGAAAAAGAAGATAAAAGTGCGGCATGCTTCTCCTTGTGCGTGGTGCTGCCACCGACGTGATTGACGATCACACCGGATGCACCATTCATAAAGTCTTTATCCTGAACCGGATTAGTTATTCTCTGGACTGCCGTCACGGTCAAATCTGCAGTAACCTTTGTATTGGCAGTAAAGCCTGCATCTGTACCATCAATCATCCATTTCCATTCTGTTCCTTCATCAGGATCGGGCAATTCCGGAAGATTGGAAACAGTTGCACCGGATTCAACAACAAGTGTCTTTCTATAATCAGAACCGATAAAAGTTACTTTACGAGGGTTGCTATATCCTTCATTATTATTTCCACTGAAAGTGGATCTATTTGAATCCTGAGCGCCAACGCTCAGCGGATTCATGGCAAGAAGGACAACGCACAGCAGCGCTGCGATTACGATAGAGATGACGGTATTTCTTTTCATCCTGACCACCTTACTGCAAAATATACGGCATCTGAAAACTCTCTCCACATTTTGCACGCCATATTTTAATTTCACGTAACTGTTCAGAACGTATTAGCGGGGATCGTCCCCGGTTTCAGCCAAACGTCCTGAATAGATACTATTTCCGCATCGGTATTTGTAAAAATAAGAACGCGAAAAAACAGCTCTTCCCATAGCCGCTGCTACAGAAATAATGATAACATAAAATCCGGAAAAGTAAACAGGATAAATGTAATGAATTTTCAGATACGTGATATTCTGTTATTTTTTTTCATCCGGGAAGGGACGGTTTCCCGCGGATCCCTTCCCGCGATCAGATACACCGCATCATCTTCCCTTATTTCCATGATAAAATATCTATTAAAGGAAATCAATTGACGGAGCTGCGGAATATGGCATCAGACAATATCCAGTACAAAGACAGATTATTCACCTTTTTATTCGGTTCCGAAGAAAATAAGGCCTGGACACTCAGCCTTTACAATGCTGTCAATCAGACCGATTATCAGGACCCTTCTGCCATTGAAATCACCACCATCCGGGAGATCATGTACATGGGTATGCACAATGATGTCTCCATTTTATGCTATGACAACATGGATCTTTTTGAGCAGCAGTCGACTTTCAACCCGAATGCTCCGCTGCGCATGATGCAATATGCGGGGAATTTGTTCGAGAAGTATATCAAACAGTACAAGCTGAACAAATACAGCAGCCGGCTTCTGCATTTGCCGGTTCCGAAATTGATCGCCTTTTATAACGGCAAATCAGATCAGCCGGACGAACTGATCTTGAAACTGAGTAAGTCCTTCCCGAAAGGATCTGTGTCGGACATTGAGGTTTCTGTTCGGATGCTGAACATCAATTTTGGAAAGAATCAGACACTGATGGAGGCATGTAAACCGCTGATGGAGTATTCCTGGCTGGTCGCGAAAATCAGAGCTTTCAAAAAATCGAATGATGAAAACGCTGTGACCGGTGCAATCGATCGGGCAATTGCCGAAATGCCGAATGATTTTGTCATCAAACCGTTTCTGGAAGTACATAAGGCGGAGGTGAAAGGTATGTTACTCGAAGAATATAATGAAACCGAAGTAATGGAACTCTTCAAAGAGGAAGGCCGTGTAGAAGGCCGTGAGGAAGGTCTCGAGTTAGGCCGTGAGGAAGGCGAGTTAAATATGCTTGTAAATCTTGCCGGGAAAAAACTCATTTCCATTGAACAGGCCGCGGAAGAGGCCGGGATGAGTGTCGATGAGTTTATCGAAAAAATGAAGGTTGCGTAAAAGGCGCCGTTTTATAAAGAGGCATGTTGCCTCGAAGAATAATCAGCGCCGTTTTACCAGCCCTTTGAGCATGTTCAGCTCCCCGACCTTCAGCAGAGCGCAGACGGCAAAATAGATTCCCACGCCAAGGATGAGGCCGCCGGCCACGGTGAGCAGCGGAGCGGCCGGGACAAAACGCAGCCACAGCAGCAGTCCCACGGACATGGCAGCCGCGGCAATGCCGCAGCGGAGGACACCGTTCCAAATGCGTCCTCCCTCCAGACCGCCGAGCTTTTTGTTCATAAAGTAAAGCAGCGCGCACATTTCCAGGAAGGTGGCGATGGAGTTGGCCAGGGCCAGACCGCCGTGGGGCCAGGTTCCCAGCGCCCCGAAGAGTTTGGAGAGCAGGATGTTCAGCAGCATATTCAGCACCATGGAGGCGAACAGCACCAGCACCGGCGTCTTCGTATCATGCATGGCATAAAAAGCCCGTGACACCACTTCCACCACACTGTGCCCCACCAGCCCGACTCCGTACCAGACCAGGGAGCAGGCCACCATGTCCGTCATCTCAGGCGTGAAAGAGCGGCGCTCAAACACGACCCGCACGATGGGCACGGCAAGGATCACCAGTCCGGCGGTGGCCGGGATCGCCAGCATCAGCACCAGCCGCAGGGCCGAAGCCAGTGAACTGCGCATCTCTTTCGTCTCCCCCCGGGCCACCTGAACCGAGAACATGGGCAGAGAGACGGTGGCCACGGACTGGGCGATGGCAGCCTGGGGCATCAGCATCAGGGAAAGTCCCCAGCTCAGCGCGGAGATAGACCCGGGCGCCAGGAAGGATGCCAGGTAATTGTCCACGAGGAAATTCAGCTGGACCGCGCTTGCCCCGATCTGACGGGGGATCATCAATTTGACGATCTCGCGCACGTTGGGATCCTTCAGACCGAGGGAAGGGAAGTATTTCGCCCCTTTGATGCGCAGCAGGTGAGGAAACTGGATCAGGAAATGCATCAGGGAACCCAGCACGGCCCCCAGCGCCACCCCGGTGATGCCCAGGGGCTTCGCCAGAACCACAACGCCGATCATGATGCCGACCTGATACATGGCCGGCGCCAGTCCGGGGAACAGGAAGTTCCCGTTGGTGTTCAGGATGCCCATGATGAGCCCGCTGATACCGAAGATCAGGACCGAGGGGAGCTGGATCCGCAGCAGCTTGACGGTCAGGACCTGCAGCGCGGGATCGGTGAGGGAAAAGCCCGGCACC
>JAFUBF010000046.1 GCA_017460325.1 Clostridia bacterium
CCCGTTGCAATCGTGTTCTCTCCGGTCCCATCCAGGTTCAGCGTACACTGCACACGGGTTTCCGCTGTTTTACGGGTCAATTCCGCTTTTCTCATTGTCCTCTCCCTTACTCTGCCCCCAGAATATCCTTGCAGGCATCCACAAATATCGCCATATCCTCTGCGGTTCCAATGGTAATCCTGAGCCAGTCCTCCGTCCTTGGGCCACTGAAATGACGGACAAAAATGTCCCGCTCAGCCAGTTTCCCCTGAAGGTCTGCGGCTGAAATGCCCGCCGGGCGGGCAAAGAGGAAATTGCCCCTGGAGGGCAGAACGGTAAAGCCCATCTCACAGAGCGCATAGGCGGTCAGGTCCCGGGTGTCCATGATCCTGCGACAGTTGTCCTCGTAGTACTTCCAGTTTTCGCAGATCGCCACGCCGGAGGCCTGGGCCATACGGTTGACACCGTACAGATCCACGGCATTGCGGACTTTGGCCAGGTCTGCAATCAGCTGCTTGCAGCCGATACCGTATCCAAGACGCAGCCCCGCCAGTGACCCGGACTTGCTGAACGTCCTCACCACCAGGAGATTGGGATAGGTCTCTATGAGCGGGACGACGGTTTCCCCGCCAAAGTCCACATACGCCTCATCCACCAGCACCACATGATCCGGATTGGCCTCAAGAATTCCGGCAACCTCCGCCCGGGTCAGCGCCAGACCGGTAGGGGCATTCGGGTTCGGAAAGACGATCATGCCACCCGCATTGGAATAGTCCGCCGGGCACAGGGTAAAGTCCTCCCGGAGGGGAATCCGATGCAGCGGAATCTGATAAAGTGCCGCAAACAGATCATAGTAGCTGTACGTAATGTCCGGCAGGTAAATGGGACAGTCCGGCCCGGCAAAAGCCAGAAATGCCAGCTGCAACACCTGATCCGAACCGTTGCCGGCCAGTACGTTGTCCAATTCCACGCCCTCTTTCCGGCTGATGGCCGCTCTCAGTTCCGTGCAGTCCGGATCGTTGTAATAATTGAGTCTCGGGATCTCCCTGGCAACCGCTTCCAGGACTTCCACAGAGGGGCGATACGGTGACTCGTTGGTGTTGAGCCGCAGTACGCCATCGCTTTCGTCGTGCGTCCCCGGAACATAGGCCGGAAGTGACCGATGCTGTTCTCTCAGATACGATTTCATTGTTCCTCTCCGTTTCCCCGGATCAGCGCCGCCCGGGCATGCGCCTCAAGTCCCTCAGCCCTGGCAAAAACGGCAATGTCCTCTGCCACCTGGCTGAGTGCCTCCTTCGTATAATAGGTATACTGGGTTTTCTTGATGAAGTCATCCACGCCCAGGGGGCTTGAAAACCGGGCCGTTCCGGAGGTGGGCAGAATATGATTGGGGCCTGCCAGATAATCCCCCAGGGATTCCGGGCAGCACCGTCCCATAAAGACGCTGCCGGCATTGACCACCAGCGGCAGCAGCCGTTCCGGCTCATTCACGGACAGCTCCAGGTGTTCGGGAGCCAGTTCGTTGGACAAGGCAACGCCTTCCTCAAGGCTCTCCACCAGAATGATTTTCCCGTTATTTTCAATGGACGCGCGGGCAATCTCAGCCCGGGGCAGCAGATTCAGCTGCCGCTCCACTTCCGCGGCCACCGCCTCTGCCAGCGAAGGACTGTCCGTAATGAGCACCGCTGTGGCCAGCCGGTCATGCTCCGCCTGGGAAAGAAGATCCGAAGCCACCCAGGACGGGTTGCTCTCGCCGTCCGCAATGACCAGAATCTCACTGGGACCGGCAATCATGTCAATGGCCACCTGGCCAAATACCTGCCGCTTTGCCTCGGTCACAAACGCGTTGCCGGGGCCCACGATCTTATCGACTTTGGGAATGCTTTCCGTTCCGTACGCCAGCGCCGCCACGGCCTGTGCCCCGCCCACCGTAAATACCCGGTCGACGCCGGCCATGATGGCCGCCGCCAGAATGGCATCCGGAATATGGCCGCCGGCACCCGGCGGGGACACCATGACCAGTTCCTCGCAGCCGGCCAGTTTGGCCGGAATGGCATTCATAAACACCGACGAGGGATAGGCCGCCGTCCCACCCGGAATATACAGGCCCACCCGGGCGATCGGGGTGATTTTCTGTCCCATGTACACTCCGTCGTCCAGCTTCAGTTCAAAGCCTGTCCGGACCTGTGCCCGGTGATAGGCGGTAATATTCTCCCTGGCAATTGTCATGGCCTTAAGAAGATCCGCCGGAACCCGTGCCCGGGCCGCCTCCATCTCTGCCCGGCTGACCTCAAGACCGGAAAGGGTTACGTGATCAAACCGCCTGGCATATTCAAAAAGTGCCGCATCTCCGTTTTTGCGCACCGTCTCGATGATGTCCGTTACCGTCTCGCCCACGCCGCTTTTCGCCATGGATCGCATGAGCAACGTGTCTGACCGGCACTCGCCCGCTTTCATTATCCTGATCATCTCTCAGGACCTCCTCACTATCCTCTGTGTTCTGTCTGCCCGTTATCCGGCCTCCGTCAGGCAGTGCTTGAGTCCGTCCAGCACCTGACGGATTTCATCTCCCTTGAACTTGAAACTTGCCCGGTTGGCAATAAACCGGGCACTGACCGGAACCACCGTTTCAAGAACGGAAAGGCCGTTTTCCCGCAGCGTCGTTCCGGTCTCCACAATGTCCACGATGACATCCGAAAGACCGACCAGCGGGGCCAGCTCAATGGAACCGTTCAGGTGAATGATTTCAATTTCCCGGGACTGTGATTCAAAATACCTGGATGCAATATGCGGAAACTTGGTGGCCACGCGAAGAGCCCGGGTATGCGTATCCCGGAACGCGTTCGGGCCTGCCACGCACATCCGGCATTTGCCCATCTGAAGGTCAAACAGTTCATACACATCCGGTTCATATTCAAGGAGAATATCCTTGCCGACAATGCCGGCATCCGCCGCCCCGTGTTCCACATACACCGAAACATCCGAGGGCTTCACCAGAAAATCCTGAACACCCGCCTCCGGATTTTCAA
>JAFUBF010000047.1 GCA_017460325.1 Clostridia bacterium
ATGCTAGAAAACTATCCGGCATACAGCTCCTGTTCTTTCTTGAAAACACAAATAACCCGCATACAAGAGCTGGAGTTAGAATACCAGTGTATCCCAGTTCTTGTATGCGGGATAAGAAGGGCATCCACCAATTTGCCCTGAAAAGGTAACCAGGTAATCAAAAGGTGCGTACTTGTTCGTCATCTTATACCTCTGCTATTCTTTGCGCGTCGGCGGAAAAGCCGATGAGAAAATCCGAAGGAGACGAAATAAAATGAAAAAGCTGATTTCTCTGGTGCTGGTCCTCTTCCTGGTATTTCCAGTTCTGACTGTGAACGCTTTTGCGGAGGATAAAAACTGGGCATACGGTGTGACCGTCGAAGGTGTTGGAACCATCTGTTACGCCAGAGCGTACTTTGTACGTAACGGCATCATCAATCCACTGACGGCTCAGCCCTATACAGATGATGAAATCTCTGTCATTGTGAATGGCGCTGCTGAAGGTGCGGAAGGGTACACCTTCGACCTGCCTGTAACCGCTGTGCTTGGCATGAACGGCTTTTGGTATAATGCGGTCGGTGCCGCAGCCATCACCGGTCATGCGGATCCGCTGGTTCAGAGCGAAGACGGTGTGTTCACCACCGCTGAGGGCGTGGACGTCGCCGCACCCATTGCAAAATAAAAGAAAATGCCCGTTGGGTTTTCGCTTTTCTGAATGAGTGTTGGTTGCAGAAAAGTGAATCTATGCAAACCGACCGGTTTATGCTGCAGATTGCCGCGATTGTGCGGCCGGGAGTGATCAATATGGAAAAGAAGATTCAGGAACTCAAAGAACGGATTGAACAGGCGAATGCTGTCGTTATCGGTGCGGGCTCGGGACTGTCCACATCTGCCGGCTTCGTATATACGGGTGAACGGTTCGAGAAATACTTTCCGGACTTTATCGCGAAATATCAATTCGAAGATATGTACACGGGTGGATTTTACGTGATGAGGCTGAGCCCGGAGGAGAACTGGGCATACTGGAGCCGCTACATCTATATCAACCGTTACATGAACACGCCCTGGAATCGTGTGTTTTTCTTGGAAAGCTGCACGGCGATCGTCCCATAAGTCAGCCGGTTTTTTTGATCTCGTTTGCGCTTTCCTGATACTTGCTCATGTCATCAAGGTAATCCATTTGGATTGTTTCTAGTACATGTCTGACTTGAGTATAGTCCTGGGTATCAATGAATCGCGCGACTGCTTCCGGCATGCCGCCTACAGCAAGATATTGGCGATAGAGCTTAAGAGCTGCTTCATGAAGGGCCTGAGGCAGTAGATGGTTTTACTGGTCTGGAAATTGAAGTAGGCCACATTATCGTAATGCTGCCGTCCGAATTCCAGAACGGCGTAGGTTTTTCCAACCTGACGGGCACCTTGGATGAGCAATGGCTTTCTGTATGTACTGTCTTTCCAATGCCTCAGATATTCGGAGACCTTTCGGTACATATTCAAAGTGATTCCTCCTCCCTGAATGGAAAACAGTGTGGATTCATCGTATCAAAGATTGGAAATTAATGCAGTATTGAAAGAGTTTTCAACACCATATACCATAGAGTATTAGCCTGATTCGACACAGAATTCCGGAAAGTCGATACGACCGGCTGATACATGCGGTATAAAGGTCCAATTTCGATCGGGTCGGAGAGGATAATGCCGGATGGAACAAAGCGGATTTTGGATACTTCCGTCAGGTCTCTCTTTGGATCACGGCTTTGCTATTCCGGTACTGCTGACTGGAATGAGAAAAAAGGACGGATTTGAAAAAAACGGGAGATTCAGGGTTGAATTCTCCCGGTTTTCGCGTATAATAATAAATGGTTGTGCAAAATAAGACATCACACAATTTTAAGACAGTTTTCGGATGGATGTCCGTGACCGTCAGTGGAACAGCAGAAATCACTGGTAAAGAATGCGACTGTTTTATGTGTGGCGGGGAAATCAAAGCTCTGCCAGGCTATCATCTCTTGCCCGGGACTCCGAAACGACAGAGCCGGATGACGTAAGAAAATCGGGGGTATGGATATGTCAAAAAAAGGAACTATGGATGAACAGCTTCGATTGGATAACCAGATCTGTTACCCGCTCTACGCCTGTGCGAAAGAGATCGTCAGGCAGTACCGTAAACCATTGCAGGAACTGAACCTGACCTATACGCAGTATATCGTTATGATGGTGCTGTGGGAGTTCGGAGGACTGACGGAGGGGGAGATCGGGGAAAAAGTCCGCCTGGATTCCGGGACGCTGACACCCCTTCTGAAGCGACTGGAAAAGCAGGGACTGGTAAAGCGAATCCGGCCCAAAAGCAACGAGCGCAAGCTGTTTGTGCAGCTCACGCCGGAGGGTGAAGAACTGAAGCAGAAAGCGAGTGCCATACCGGATGCGATGAAAGAGTGCATCCAGATGTCGGATGCGGACCTGCTGCTCCTGCGGGATCTCCTGAAAAAAGCCCTTCACCGTATGGAAACGGGCGGTTTGGACGAACCGGAGGGAGATATGGGGTGTGGACAGCTGAGAAGTGCGGATGCCGAAACGGGCGATGCTGAATGAGTGAGGTTTACTGGGTATGGATGAGAATTTTGATCTGCAGGCGTATATGACAGGAGGTGTGGAGCGGGTTGTAACGGATGCCATCCGGGCGACCCTCAAAAACCCGAGAGAAAGTACCTTTATGCTTCGGTTCGCCACGGCAAGCCGGGCGGCTTCACGGAAAAGAGCAGCCGCCGAAAAGAACGGGGAACACATTCCGCCCTTCCTGATCGCCAGCATAACCAGCAAATGCAATCTTCACTGTGCGGGATGTTATTCGCGCTGTAATCACGCCACCGTGGATGCGGAACCCGTGGCACAGCTGACCAGTGAGGAATGGCTTCGGATATTCAGCGAGGCGGATGAGATGGGGATCAGCTTTATTCTGCTTGCGGGCGGTGAACCCATGCTCCGGCGCGACATCATCGAAGCTGCCGGGAAACGGCAGAATATCCTGTTCCCGATCTTTACGAACGGCACCTTCATTGACGACCGATATCTTGATCTGTTTGACCGCTGCCGCAACCTGATGCCCATCATGAGCATTGAGGGAAACCGGGAGGTGACCGATGCCAGGAGAGGCGAGGGCATTTATGACTGCCTGATCGCCAACATGGACGCGTTTCAGAAACGGGGCCTGATGTTTGGCGCGTCGGTTACCGTTACGACGGAAAACCTGAAAGAGGTATCCTCGGATTCCTTTATCGGGAGCCTTTTACATCGCGGATGTAAGGTCGTGATCTACGTGGAATTCGTGCCGGTGACGGAGGAAAGCAGGGAGCTTGCCCCGGAAGAGGCTGAGAGAGAATACCTGGCCGCAGAAATGGAACGCCTTCGGAAAACATATCCCGAAATGGTGTTCATCTCTTTCCCCGGAGACGAAAAGAGCTCCGGCGGATGTCTTGCCGCGGGACGGGGGTTCTTCCACATCAACTCCCACGGCGGCGCGGAACCGTGCCCGTTCTCTCCGTATTCCGATGTGAATGTGCGGGAACAGGGACTGAGAAAAGCGATAAGCTCAAGGCTGTTTACCGCGTTGCGCTCCGGTGACCTGCTGGTCGATGACCATAAGGGCGGATGCGTACTGTATGAAAAACGTGATCAGGTGGAGGCGCTGCTGGGTTGCAGCGGGAAAGGAGAACACGTATCATGAGAAATGAAGAGGTGGAGAGGTCAAAGAGCCGGGATGCCATCATCGTCAGAACCAGCGTGATCGGGATCGTTGCCAACGTCTTTCTGGCGGTTTTCAAGGCTTTGGTTGGTTTTGCCTCAAACTCTATTGCCATCGTGATGGACGCGGTGAACAACCTGTCGGATGCTGCGAGTTCCGTCATTACCATTATCGGGACGAAGCTGGCCGGCAGAGAGCCGGACAAAAAGCACCCCTTTGGTTACGGCAGAATCGAATACCTGAGCGCCATGGTGATTTCTCTGCTGGTACTGTATGCCGGCATCACTGCGTTCGTTGAATCCGTGAAAAAAATCATCAGCCCCGACAAGCCGGATTACAGCCCGACCACGCTGATCATCGTGGCGGTGGCGGTCGTGGTCAAGATTGCCCTGGGACGATATGTCAAGAGTGTGGGGAAGAAGGTCAATTCCGACTCGCTGATCAATTCCGGCGAGGATGCCATGCTGGATTCCGTCATCTCGGCATCCACACTGGTGGCAGCTGCTATTTACCTGATCTTCCATGTTTCGCTGGAGGCATGGCTCGGTGCCATCATTGCTGTCGTCATCATCAAGTCAGGCGCCCAGATGCTGATCGACACGCTTTCTCAGATCCTGGGTGAACGCGCGGATGCGCAGCTGGCGCGGGACATAAAGGCAACGGTGACCAGCTACCCGGAGATCGGCGGGGCCTATGATCTGGTGCTCCATAACTATGGACCGGATTCCTATAACGGTTCCATTCACATCGAGGTGCCGGATACACTTTCCGCAGATGACCTGGACAAACTGATCCGGAAAGTGACACTTGAGGTCTACCAAAAACATGATGTGCTCCTCACGGCAATCGGGGTCTATTCGGTCAACACGAGGGACCCGGAGGCTGTGGAGGCAAGAGGAAAAGTTGCCGGGATCGTCATGTCTCATGCACACATTCTCCAGATGCACGGCTTCTATTACGACAAGGCGGAAAAGATGATCCGCTTTGATATCGTCGTCAGCTTCGATGCACCGGACCGTCATAAGGTGTACAAAGAAGTCTGCGAGGATGTACAGAAGGCCTATCCGGATTTCACCCTTCAGGTAGCCATGGACACGGATTTCAGCGAGGAATAAAACAGCTTCCGGCCAGGTGTCTGGCCGTTTGAGGATACTTACAGGTGGAACCGGCCGGTATTCATCAGCAGATAAATGCCGGCCGGTTGTGTCATGACAGGATTCTCTGCCGGCAGTCTCCGGATAAAACGGTGCTTGTGGGGCTGTCATGGCAGAAAACAGACGGCAAACAGATGGACTCGGAAGCAAAACCTGCGCCGGGGAACACCATCTGACAGAGGAAAAAGAGCATGAAATATCGCATGAATCAACGCACGGGAGACCGGGTCAGCGAGATCGGCCTGGGCTCTGCCTATCTGTACAAAGCGGAAACGAAGGAGGCGGTCCGGGCACTTCGCACAGCCTATGAGGGCGGGATCAACTACTTTGACCTGGCAGCCGGTCATGGAATGGCATTTTCCCTCTGGGGCGAGGCCCTGGGCGATGTACGGAAAAACGTACTGTATCAGATCCATTTTGGCGCGGATTACTCCGGGGGAGAATACGGATGGTCCTTGGACCTGGACACCGTAAAGCGTTCTGTTGACTGGATGCTTGAGCAGTTGAAAACGGACTACATCAACTATGGTTTCATTCACTGTCAGGATGAGGACTCCGACTGGGAAACCTACCGGAAAAACGGTGTCTACGAGTACCTCCTGTCACTGAAGGAGGCCGGGACGGTCCGTCATATCGGTCTGTCCTCGCACACACCCTCCGTGATTGAGCGGATCCTGGATGAGGTGCCTGTGGACATGCTGATGTTCTCGGTCAATCCCGCTTACGATTACGGCCACGGCGAATATGCCAACGGTGGTGTGGATGAACGGACTGCAGTGTATCGCCGGTGTGAACGGGACGGGATCGGCATTTCTGTCATGAAGCCCTTCTCCGGCGGACAGTTGCTGGACGCCTCTCAGTCACCCTTCCGGCAGGCCCTGACGCGGTATCAGTGCATCCGCTACGCGCTGGATAAACCGGGCGTGCTGACCGTGCTGCCCGGCGCACAGAGTACAGTTGAGGTCAAGCGGTTGCTTGCGTACTACGATCAGCCGGAGGAAGCGCTGGACTACAGCATCATCGGCCAGTTCGCACCGATTGAAGCCGATGGGAAATGCGTCTACTGCAATCACTGCCGTCCCTGTCCGGCAGGACTCGACATTGGCCTGATCAACAAGTATTATGATCTGGCGCTGGCGGGCGACAGGATGGCAGGGGAACATTACAGGAAGCTGGCAAGGAACGCCTCTGATTGTATCAGCTGTGGCCACTGCGACAGGCGATGTCCCTTCCATGTTCACCAGAGAGAGCGGATGAGGGAAATATCCGCCTTTTTCCGGGACTGACGGATCAGGATCGCAACAGATTCCACGAGGCATATGACGTCAGATCTGACGGTTGGGCGGGGAAGAGCGAAACAGCCTGGCAAGGATGCGGATGACAGGAAACGGGATCGGCGAATACGGGAGATTTTCACGGAGATGATGGCAGATCGGACCGATCTCCTGTTGCAAATGGTCATGACTTGTTCTGCAATAAATGTCAGGCAGACCTGCATGCGTTCCGGTATGCAGGGAGAAGAACCGGAAAGCCCGGTTGGACTGAGCGAATGGACACATGAAAAGAATCATCTTGCTGGCAGCGATCTTTCTGCTGACAGGCAGTATGTTCGCCCGGGTGGACGATGCAGGGATGCGGATCCGGGTTGCGGACGGGATGCAGGAGATCGTCTTTGCGCTGAATGATACCCCTGCGGCGAAGAGCCTTTATGCGCAGCTTCCGCTTGAAACGGACGTACAGAACTATGGCGGCAATGAGAAGATCTTCTACCCACCGGAAACGCTGGTGGACACGGATGCAGTGGAAACCGGTGGCGAAGCAGGAGGGCTGGCTTACTTTTCGCCCTGGGGAAATGTGGTCATGTATTACGGACCATTCAGCCAGTATTCCGGGCTGTATGTACTGGGTGAAGCCATCTCCGGCGGTGAGCAGATCTGTCAGCTGACCGGAAAAATCCGTGCGACTGCGCAGGAACCACAGAAGGAATACAGGGTCAGGATCACAGTCGGTGAAACAGAGCTGGTCGCCGTTTTTGCCGACAATGCGACCAGCCGGGCATTGATAGAGAAGATGCCCATGACATTGCCCATGATGGATCTGTACGGACGGGAGATGTGTTATCGATTCACCGGCGAGGAACTTCCGGCAGAGGAAGCGCAGGTTGGCAGATTTGATGTGGGCAGGATCTTTTACTGGACACCCTGGCACAGTTTCGTGATCGTGTATGCCGAGAGCGGCGAGGAGATTGACGATCTCCAGTACATAGGCAGGATTGAAGAAGGCGTAGAGGTGTTTACAGGCACCGGTGATACGGATGTCACCTTTGAACGAATGGAACCCTGATGATGGAGGAAAGGAAAATGGAACACAGATGCAAGGTAACGGTTATTGACAAGAAGCTCTATCCGGAACTTCAGGCAGAGTATTGTGCGGTTCCGGACAGCGGGAAATGTCCGTGTTACAATGTTGGGGATGAGTTTCTGTTTTACCGAAATGATGAGCGGGATGATTACTGGCACTGCGGTGCCGGCACACTGGTGAAAGCGGGTGAAAGGGACGAGGGATGCCTGCAGTCGCCCGATACCGCACATTGCGGAGGCGAGGGCGTTCCGTTCTGCTCGGAAGCATGGGACGCCATCAGCTGGTACATTTACACAGCTCTGCAGGGCGGCAGTATCATGCATGGCTGGATGAAGGATGACCGGGTGATGATTGCCTGCTGCAATGACGGCACGAGACCGGTCATTTTCAGAATTGAGCGGATTGACTGCGAAGACTGACAGGGGAAAACAGTCCGCAGTTGAAAATGACCGGTGAGCAGGCTGATGACACAGAGGGAATAATGAAGGCCTTCCCTGATGGTTTTATACAGCGAAACAGGAGTCTGCATTCCATGGCAGGCTCCTGTTTCGGTACATTTTACCTGTTTTGTTTGTACAGTGTAGATAATTGGTGCCCGTCAAATTGCACAATTTACGGAACAGTGGCCACAAAACAGTAAAACCTTGGTATAACACAGAAACCGTAAAGTCTAGGTTAACATAGGTTGAATGTGTAACAAAATTGAGCTGAATTAGGCGAAATTCCTTTACTTATCGAAGCATTCCTGCTATAATGATCTAGGTTAATTCTAGG
>JAFUBF010000048.1 GCA_017460325.1 Clostridia bacterium
GCACATCCAGCCTTGGAACCGCCAGGTCCGCCGCCGCCGAGGGCGTCGGTGCACGGACATCGCTGGCCAGGTCGCACAGCGTGTTATCCGTCTCATGCCCGATGGCCGAGACGATGGGCTTATGGCACCGGGCACAGGCCCTGGCCACCATTTCCTCGTTGAAGGCCCACAGATCCTCAATGGATCCGCCACCCCGGGCCACAATGATGACACTGACCCGGTCAATGGTATCCATGAGGTCAATGGCCGCCGCAATCTCCTCGGCTGCCCCGCTGCCCTGAACCCGCACCGGACAGAGCAGGAGCTGCGTATGGGGATTCCGACGCATGGAAACATTGATGATATCATGGATAACCGCCCCGGTGGGTGAGGTCACAACCCCCAGTGTATCGATATACTCCGGAAGGGGCTTTTTCCGTTCCTGGGCAAAGAGTCCCTCCCGCGAAAGCTTTTCCGTCAGAATCTGCAGACGTTCATAGAGCACCCCCAGCCCATCTGCCCGGATCGCCTTGGCGGTGAGCCGGTACTGTCCGCTCTTCACGTACAGGGAGATGGAACCGGTCACCGTGGCCCGCATCCCCTCAAAGGGACGCGACCGGAGCCGCAGGGCATCCGCCTGGAACATCATGCAGGAAAGGGCCGCCTGTTCATCCTTGAGGGTGAAAAACAGAAGGCCGGACTGGTGAAACTTGAGGTTGCTGATCTCCCCCCGTACCTCTACCTGTGAGAGGATCGGGTCCATCTGAAGGGATTTGCGGACGTACTCGTTGATCTGCGCTACCGAGAATACCATGTCAGCCTCGCTGCTCCGCCAGGTCCAGCGTATTGCTCAGCAGCATGGCCACCGTCATGGGGCCCACGCCGCCGGGGACCGGGGTCAGCCATCCGGCTTTGTCCGCCACATCCGCCGACACATCCCCGTACAGTTTCCCTTCAAACCGGTTAATACCGACGTCAATGACCACGGCCCCCTCCCGGACCATGGAAGCATTCACGGTGTCCCGGTGTCCCGTGGCCACGATCAGAATATCGGCACTGGAGGTCATCCCCGGAAGGTCCGGTGTCAGCCGGTTGCAGACCGTCACGGTGGCATGGGCGTTAATGAGCAGCAGGTCCATGGGGCGCCCGACAATCCGGCTCCGGCCCACAATCACCACATGCCGGCCGGCCGGATCAATGCCGTAACGGCGAAGGAGCACCATGATTCCGGCCGGTGTACAGGGCACCGGTGCCGGGAGACCCAGGGCCAGCTTTCCCATATTCATGGGGTGGAAGCCGTCCACATCCTTTGAGGGATCAATGGCCTCAATCACCTCATCCGAATTGAGATGTGCCGGAAGCGGAAGCTGCACCAGGATCCCGTGCACACCCGGGTCCGCATTGAGTTCCCGGATCTTTTCAAGCAGCGTTTCCTGCGCGGTATCCCCCGGCAGCCGGATGACCGTCGAGCGGATCATCGCCCCCTGGCACGCTTTTTCCTTGCTTCTTACATATGTCTGGCTGGCAGGATCCTCCCCCACCAGAATGACCGCCAGATGCGGCTCAATTCCTCTGGCGCGAAGCCGCTGTGCCCGCTCAAGCGAGGAGGCATTCATCTCCGCTGCCGCTGCTTTTCCGTCAATGATCTGTGCACGCATGTCCATCATCCTTTCCCCGCCCAGCCCGGAGGCGATCTGCTCCGAGAAGCGCGATTCCCACTGCATTGTCACCGGACAGGTCCGGTCTGGCAAACTGGAGAAACACATCCAGTCCTTTCTTTTCACACCGCCCGGCAAGTCCTCTCCGAAGGATCGCCGAGGCGGCCACTCCACCGGCCACCAGAACCTGCCGGATGCCGGTCTGCCGGGTGGCCTGCTCAATCATTCGATAAACGGTCCGGATCAGGAGATCGTAGACCTCCGCGGCAATCTGCGCCTTTGAAAACTGCCCCGACTCCATCAGCCGGTTGACAGCCGTTTCTGCACCGGAGAGGGAGCACCGGCCCCCGCGAAAGGCCGTGGGCAGGAGATGCTGCGGAAACGTTCCCTCCGCCAGCTGCTCCAGGGCAGGACCGCAGGGGAAGGGCAGGCCCAGACGCACCCCCGTTCTGTCCACCAGCTGGCCGGCATGCAGATCAAGGCTTCCGCCGATACAGGTAATCTGTCCGTTTTCGCATCGGAGCACCTCGGTTGTCCCGCCGGAAAGATGCAGCGCCAGCAGCGGCTTTGAAAGATCCACCTTCGTCTGATAGGCGGCCGCCCGCACATGCCCCTCCTGATGCGAAAAAGGATAAAAAGGCACGCGCAGCAGCCGTGCTGCCGTGCGTGCCTGGCTCTCACCTGCACGAAAGGCAGGCATATACGAATCATCCGCAGGTCTGGGCCGCGTACTCGCACTGACCGCCGCGATGCACACCTCTGCATCGCCTGTCACTGAGGCAATCCGTTCCGGAAGCGCCTGCACATGCTGGAAAACCATTTCCGACTGCATCAGGCCCCGTTTGCCCTCCGGAACACGAAGCAGACGACGGTCCGCCCTCAGCAGTTCTCCATCCAGGCTGACCAGCGCCGCCGAAGTCGTATAGCAGCTGGTATCAAGACCAAGAACAGCAATCATTCCTTTTCCTGCCTTCTGCTGATGGTTCCCAGAACACCGTTGACAAAGCGGGTCGAATCCTCGGAGGAATATTTCCTGACCAGATTCAC
>JAFUBF010000049.1 GCA_017460325.1 Clostridia bacterium
CAGACAGGGCTTACTTCGCCTTTTCGATGATCTCGACAAGACGCCAGCGCTTGTCATGGCTAAGCGGACGGGTCTCCATGACGCGAACGGTATCGCCGATGCCACACTCGTTTTTCTCGTCATGAGCCTTGATCTTGGTTGTACGGTTGATGATCTTTCCGTACAGGGGATGACGAACGCGGTACTTAACTGCGACAGTAATCGTCTTGTCCATCTTATCGCTGACAACGACGCCTACCCGAGTCTTGCGCATTCCTCTTTCATCAGACATGTGGTTTGTCTCCTTTCCGGATTACGCCTTGGCCTTAAGCTCAAGGTTGCGAAGCGCCGTTTTTGCACGTGCGATGTCCCGCTTGGTTTTTGCCAGGGACGAGGTGTCCTGCAGCGAATTGATCGCCATCTGGAAGCGCAGATTGAAGAGCTCCTTCTTGAGGTCAAGGATCTTCTCATTGAGTTCCTCACGGGAAAGCTCGTTAAAGTTGGTTCCCTTCATTACGCTTCACCACCTTCAGTTGTTTTTACCTGCTCGCGGACAATGATCTTGGTCTTGCAGGGCAGCTTGTGAGAGGCAAGACGAAGTGCCTCGCGGGCATCTGCCTCGGCAACGCCCTTGATCTCAAAGAGTACACGGCCGGGCTTAACGACGGCAACCCAGTACTCGGGTGAGCCCTTGCCTGAACCCATTCGGGTCTCAGCCGGCTTTTCTGTAATCGGTTTATCCGGGAAAATCTTGATCCAGACCTGGCCGCCGCGCTTGGTGTAACGGGTCAGCGCAACACGGGCAGCTTCGATCTGACGGGCGGTGACCCAGCTCGGCTCAGTGGCCATCAGGCCAAAATCACCGTAGGCAAGGAAATTGCCGCGCTGGGCTTTGCCCTTCATGCGACCGCGGAATACGCGGCGACGCTTTACTCTCTTGGGCATCAACATGGTTTATTTGCCTCCTTCGGTCTTGGCTGCGGCCTTCTTGGCGGTCGGAAGCACCTGGCCCTTATAGATCCAGACCTTCACGCCCAGACGGCCGTACGCGGTCTTCGCCTCGGCAAAGCCGTAATCAATGTCCGCTCTCAGGGTCTGCAGCGGAATGGAACCCTCGTGATAGCCCTCGGAACGCGCGATATCCGCACCGCCCAGACGGCCGCCCACGCTGGTCTTGATGCCCTTGGCACCGGCCCGCATGGAGCTCTGGAGGCATTTCTTCATTGCACGACGGAACGAGACACGGTTCTCCAGCTGCTGCGCAATGTTCTCGGCGACGAGCTGCGCATCCAGATCCGGGGACTTGATCTCCTGTACATTCAGAAGAACCTGCACCTTTCCGGCGCCGCCCAGCTGCTTGATGATGGCAGCCTTGATCTTCTCAATGTTGGCACCATTGGCACCGATGACAATGCCCGGCTTTGCGACGTTCATCGTCACGGTCACGCGGGTCTTGTCGTTATCAAACCGACGCTCGATTTCAATTCTGGAAACGCCGGCATCGTAAAGCTTCACCGTGCGGTTGCTCTTATCATCCACAAACTCGAAATTCTTGATCATTTCGCGCAGCTTTGCATCGGAGATAAGATTGTCGGCAAAGTCCTTTTTATCCGCATACCAACGGGCGTCCCAGTTTTTGATGACGCCGACGCGAGCGCCGTGCGGATTCACTTTCTGGCCCATCCGAAAACCTCCTTATTTCTGGTCGAGCACGATAGTAATGTGACTCGTGCGTTTAAGCATCGGGGATGCACTGCCGCGACTTCTCGCAACATAACGCTTCAGTGTCGGGCCGGGGTTTGCATAAACCTCAGCGACATACATGGAGCCACGGGACATTGCATTGTTCTCCCGGTTCTCGCCGTTGGCGATCGCGGAAAGAAGCAGCTTTTCCATGACCGGTGCGGCCGCCTTCGGGGTGTACATCAGGATAGCCAGCGCTTCCTCTGCACTCTTCCCGCGGATCAGGTCCGCCACGATCTTCACCTTGCTCGAGGAGATCCGGACATATTTGGCAGTGGCATGGGGCCGTTTGTCGGCATTCGCCTTCCGCACTTCTGCCTTCTCACGAATTCTTTTTGCCATGTGTCTTCACTCCTTTACTTTCCACCGGAGCTCTTCTCGGATCCAGCATGACCCCGGAAGGTCCGTGTTGGAGCGAACTCACCCAACTTATGTCCAACCATCTCTTCAACGATATAGACAGGTACATGCTTGCGGCCATCATAGACAGCAATGGTGTGACCTACCATATCCGGGAAAATTGTCGATGCACGCGACCAGGTCTTGAGCACGCTCTTTTTGCCTGTCTCATTCATCGCCACGACCCTCTTGAGCAGCTTCTCTGCTACATAAGGGCCCTTTTTGACCGATCTGCTCATTGATGAGTCCTCCTAATTACTTCTTGCCAGCACGCTTCACGATCTTGCGATCCGAATACTTGTTGTGCCTGCGGGTCTTAAGGCCGAGTGCCGGTTTGCCCCACGGGGTAACAGGCGCCGGAAGTCCGACAGGGCTCTTGCCCTCGCCGCCGCCATGCGGATGATCGCAGGGGTTCATGACAACACCGCGGACCGTAGGACGGATACCCATGTGACGGGTCCGGCCGGCTTTACCGATGCGGACGTTGCTGTGATCCGAATTGCCCACCGTTCCGATGGTCGCCTTGGCGTTGACGGAGATCATACGGACCTCACCGGAAGGAAGACGAACCTGAGCATACTTGCCTTCCTTGGCCATCAGCTGCGCGGAGTTGCCGGCGCTGCGAACCATCTGGCCGCCGCGTCCCGGGATGATTTCCACATTGTGAATCAGCGTGCCCAGAGGAATCAGGCGGAGCGGCAGTGCGTTGCCGGGCTTGATATCAGCACCCTCGCCGCTCAGGACGGTATCCCCGACCTTGAGGTCAAGCGGTGCAAGAATGTAACGCTTCTCACCATCTGCATAGAACAGAAGAGCGATGTTCGCGGTACGGTTCGGATCGTACTCAATGGCTGCAACCCTGGCCGGAATTCCGTCCTTGTTGCGCTTGAAGTCGATCTGACGGTATTTCACCTTGTTGCCGCCACCCTGGTGACGGACGGTGATCTTGCCCTGATTGTTGCGGCCTGCGCGATTTTTCTTAATCTCTACGAGGCTTTTCTCAGGGGTTTTCTTGGTGACTTCCTCGAAAGTGAGAACAGACATGAAACGTCTTGCCGGGGAAGTCGGCTTATAAACACGAATGGCCATTTCTTACCCTCCCTGTTACTGCTCGCCGTCAAAGAAGTCGATGGTCTTGGAATCCGGCTTCAGCGTCACATACGCCTTCTTGATCTCAGGGGTGCGACCGGAGTAGCGACCCTGGCGCTTAATCTTGCCGAGTGTGCGCAGCGTATTGACGCTGTCCACCTTTACATCAAAGATGGCCTCAACAGCCTTCTTGATTTCGATCTTGTTTGCATCCTTCGCCACTTCGAAAACATAGCGCTTGTCCATGATCCGGCTGTATGCTTTCTCGCTGACGACGGGGCGGAGAATGATGTCATGAGGATTTTTCATTATGCGTAAACCTCCTCAACCTTTTTCACCGCTTCCTCCGTGATGATGAACTTCTCATTGGCGAGGATGTCATACACGTTGATGGTGTTGACATAGGCGGTCTTCAGTCCAGGGATATTTGCGCTGGCACGGGTCACGGACTCGTCCGGGCCGGCGAGAACCAGCAGCGCGGTCTTCTCGATACCGAGATTCTTGAGAATCTTGGCGACCTCACGGGTCTTCGGCTGAGAAAGGACGATTTTATCAAGCACGATCATTTCGTTTCCTGTAACCTTGGATGTCAGGACACCCTTCATGGCCAGGCGCTTGATCTTCCTGGGAACCTTGATCACATAGTCGCGCGGCTTCGGAGCGAATACCACGCCGCCGTGTGTGAACTGCGGTGCACGGTTGCCATGGTGACGTGCATTGCCGGTACCCTTCTGACGGTAGATTTTCCGTCCGCCTCCGCGAACCTCACTGCGGGTCTTGGCAGACTGGGTTCCCTGCCGCTTTGCAGCCATCTGGCTGCGAACAACCAGGTGAATGGCGCTCTCGTTGATCTCGCTTGCAAAGACTGATTCCTTCAGCTCGATCTCGCTTACCTTTGCGCCGTCCTGATTCAATACAGCAATCTTAGGCATTGAAACAGTTCCTCCTTATCAGGCTTTTACGGAATCGCGGATGACAAGCGTTCCGCCATTCGGACCCGGCACGGCGCCTCTGACCAGCAGAAGGTTGCGTTCCTTATCCACACGAACCACACCCACGTTGAGAGTGGTGACACGCTCGACACCGTACTGTCCGGGCATCTTCTTGTTCTTGAACACACGGGACGGATCGGAGTTGGCGCTCATGGAGCCCACACCGCGATGATACTTGGAACCGTGTGCCATGGGGCCGGTATGATGATTCCAGCGCTGAATGACGCCGCTGTATCCATGGCCCTTGGTGATACCGGTGATATCCACCCGGTCACCGGCTGCGAACACATCCACCATGACCGTGTCGCCAACGTTGTACGCGCTGCAGTCCTCAAGACGGAGCTCGCGCAGATTCCGGCAGGGAGCCACGCCGGCTTTCTTGTAATGACCGGTCAGCGGTTTGTTGACCAGCTTCTTGGCGCGGTTCTCGGCATACTCGTCAAAACCGACCTGAATCGCCTCGTAACCGTCCTTCTCGACCGTCTTCTTCTGCACAACCGGGCAGGGACCGGCTTGAATGACCGTGACCGGGATCAGACGGCCGTCTTCTGCGAAGATCTGAGTCATCCCGATCTTCTTCCCGACGATACCTTTCTTCATTTTCATCTACCTCCTGATCACAGTTTAATCTCGATTTCAACGCCAGCCGGCAGATCGAGCTTTTCCATCGCATCAAACGTGGCACGGGTCGGATTCTGAACGTCGATCAGACGCTTGTGAGTGCGCTGTTCGAACTGCTCGCGGGAATCCTTATACTTGTGCGGCGCACGAAGGATGGTGATGATTTCCTTTTCCGTCGGAAGCGGAATCGGGCCGGAGACCTTGGAGCCGGTACGGCGTGCAGTCTCAACAATACGCTCAGCAGCCTGATCAACAAGGCTGTGCTCATAGGCCCAGAGCTTGATACGGATCTTTTTATTGGCCATTTCTTTTCCTCCTTATTCGTACTCAAGTACGACTTGCTTGGCTTTTGCCCTGCATGACGGATCTTGAGCCGTCGTCCGATTAGCGGACATGGTCCGTAACAGTTACCTCACTGGCCAGTGAGCAATCTGTTACTTCATCCCTTTGCAGACATCCCGCGTATTATATTCGTTTTATTTCCCGATTGCAACCCCCTTTTTTCATTTTTTCAAAATTTTTTATTCCTTTTTTCAGGGGTCTGGTTTTCTCCAAATCCCCTTCATCCCCTTTATTTTCAGGGGATTTTCATGATCACCCTTTGTTGTGTTGTCCACACGACCGGGCGTTTCATTTCAGCGAGCCTTATCCACCCATCCACGCGTTTCATGCTCGCTGCCGCTCATTCTCCGACGGGTCCCGAAATGGCCCACTCCTGTCTTTCCGGATTCATTTCCTTATATATAATGAAGAAACTCCCCCGCTCTTTCTCACTGAAGCCAAATTCTCCCACAACCACCGGGATGTACCCCGCATCCGGGGACCTGGAGGCTCCGCTCCGGGAGCTGCTCAGTGCACAGTACTCCTTTATGGCCAATCCACGCATGGGGTTCATCCACAGGGATCCTGAAGGGGATGTCCTGGATCGGGGCACATTTCCTGAGAATTGTGAAAGTAACGGAATGGCCGCAGCAATCCATACGGAATCAAAGGAGGAAAAGGCCCATGGATCCCATGGGCCTTTTCCCTATTCGATTCCGAATGCCTTCTTGACCGTCGCCTCATCCAGCTGGGCCCCGATCTGTTTGGCCTCGAACATATACCGTTCGAAGTACGTCTCCGGCCGCTTGGGTGCGCCGCAGTACACGCAGGGCGTCAGTTTTTTGAACTCGCCCGTGGTCAGGTCGCCGTAGGTGAAATCACCGGTCAGCGGCAGGAACTTCGCCTTGACGCCGGAACAGTTGGCATCCAGATGGTAATTGGATCCGCCGTCCGGATTGCGGTAAAGCACCAGGTTCGCATCCGGAAGTTCCGGATCGTACATTTTCCGTCCCTGATCATCCCACACGAACACCCGGGTGTTCAGCTCGAGATGTTCCCAGAGCCAAAGCATATTCTGGCCCTGCGCATTCTGCCGGCGCTGAATCCGGATACAGCCATGACTGGCTTTCTTTCCCAGCTCCGGTTCAAACTCGCTGTAGATTTTGGTCTTCCCGTCCCCGCCGAACCGGTAGGGCACCTCATGCAGCAGCGTACCGCCGTTAATCCGTATGGCATACTGGGCCCGCATGGTGCCGCTCACAAACTCACCCACCCGGCTGACCGTCAGGAATTCCCCCGCCGGACTTTCGTTATAGGGCTGTTTGGCATTGTTGAGTCCGGTGGAAACCTCGAGTTCCCCGATAATCCGTCCCGCTTCAAAGATGTACAGCGTCTGGCGGAGTTTGTCGATGAGCAGCGCGTATTTCTGAGAGGGCTTCTTGGTCAGCAGCACACTTTTCTTTACATAGCCCCGGATGAGCTTGTTGTCGATGGACATCATATAGTTGTCCTTCGTCTTTGTGCCGTCATTGGAATAGGCCTCAATCAGCACATACCCGTCTCCGTCCGTATCCTCCTCCAGCACGTGAACCCCCTGGCTCTGTCCGTGGAGTTCGCCCGCCGTGTTTGCCTCATACGGGGTCCGCTTGATTCCCGGCTGATTGGTGGGATAGACATGCTCGGTCTGCTCCACGTCCAGCACCGTAATCGGCTGCATCATCAGATCCCAGATGGCCTGCTGATGTTCCGGATTTTTGAGATCATAGGCATCCGGATCCATATCCCAGAAACTGGTGGCAACCGGGACGGCGGATGCCGTCGCCTCTGCGGGGATTTCGGCCGGAATTTCCGGAACAGCAGCTGACTGCAGGTCCGGCTCCTGCTGAATCAGTTCCGCCTCGGCCCCCGCATCCATGGCCAGGGCCTGCATTTCCGCCAGGGAAAGAGTTTCTGTCCGGGGGGCCTGCTCCGCATCGCTGCAGTAGAGGGGAACCGTTACCGGATCGCTCTCCTCGCCCCAGAAATTGCGCACCCTCAGGGTCAGATTATATGTCCCTGCCTCCAGGGTCCGTTCATCCGGGAGGATGCCGTCCCAGAGGATCTGCCCCTGTCCGGCATCAATCGACACGGCTCCCACATCCGCCGAAGCTGTCCCGCTCTGATCCGACAGCCGCAGGGCCAGCATGCCGCCCTCCGAGGATTCGAACCGGATTCTGTATCCGGTTTCCCCGGGGCTCAGCGTGACACTTGATAATATGGGCTGCGCAGTCGCTGCGCAGCCCATCATCAGGCATAAAACAAACGTAAGTACTAACCAGATTCGTTTCATCAAAATACCTTCCTGTGATATCAGCCCGGCAGATCCAGAATTTCACCGGGTGCCACCGTCGACTCGACAATCGGAGCCACCGGCGACATTTCGAAGAGCAGTTCCTGTGTCTTCGATCCGGCAATGCCATCCACATCCAGTCCGTTATTCTGCTGGAATTTCCGAACGGCCGTCATGGTGCCGGTTCCGTAAATGCCATCTGCCGCAGAGGTCAGGAGACCCAGCTGTGCCAGTGCCTGCTGCAGCAGGACCACGTCATTGCCCGTATCGCCTTTCTTAAGGGTGGTATAGGTCCTTTCAACCGGTTCCGGAGTCGGTTCGGGTGTGGGGGTTACCTCAATGGCCGGTACCGGGGTCAGAACACGCGGCTCTGCCGTCGGCTCCTGGCCGAATATGATGATGTTGTTCTGCTGCACCTCCGGCGTCGGAACAGGTGTCGTCCGCGCGGTCTGGCCACCGAACAGCCCTCCGCCGATAAACATCGAGCGGACAATCAGGACCACAAAGACGATCAGAACGATAATGAGACCAATGGCAATCAGCATTGGCGCCAGATCTCTTTTCTTCTTGCGGGACTTTGTCCTGCCCACGCTGTGCACAGTAGCACTGGAAGGTCGGGCATGCTTTTCGCCGCTGGGCATATTCCGTTCCTGCCCGGCAGCCTCCGGTTCGGCACTGACGCCGTTCAGACTTGAAAAGCACAGCGGGCAGACGTTCGACCCGTTGGGAATATTATTATGACAGTGAGGACAAATCATGTCTTTTCCTCCTTCTCGAAGCCTCCGGCACGCAGGGCGGACGCTCCGCATCAGGCCGGTATCCGGCCCGTTCTCACCGGTCCTCAGCGCATGACAGCCGCTGAGCGACCTCGGGTAAAATTGTCAGATCTTTCCCGTTTTCGGCTCAAGTATACACCACTTGCCGGCGGAATGCAAACCGGCCTATTTTCCCTCCGGCGGTCCGGGCAGCAGCCAGTACGTCCGGATGGTACAGAGCGCAGCCATAATGCTGAGGCGCAGCGTCAGTTCCTCTCTGGAATCATCCGCCCAGTCCATCACCACGGTGCCTTTGGCCAGAATCTCCTCCAGTTCCTCCAGCTGGTTGCGGAACTGCTCGTATCCGACACAGACACTGTCCCTGCACAGAATTTTCAGGATATCCCCGACGCTTTCCATATTCAGCGCCTGTTTGAGCACATAGATGACCAGCAGGATGGCCAGATGCTCCCGGTCGTACTTCTTCCCCGCCGGGCGCGGCATCAGGCCCGCCTTCACGTAGTTGTTGATCATGGACTTGGTCATCTCCCCCTTGGGGAGCTTGTCCGCAAACAGCCGGTCCATGAGCAGCATCACCTGATCCATGTACAGCCCCAGGTCCGGCAGCTGTTCCCACTCCGGCAGATGAATCCGCTTTTCACTCATCAAACACATATCCATCTCAAAAGCTTACCGCTCCAGGATAATCTTCTTCAGGTTGGCAATGGTCTCTTTCATCTCCGGTTCCTGATCCAGCATTTTCCCCACTTTGTCGCAGGAATTCAGAATGGTGGAGTGATCCCGGCCGAACTCATCCCCGATCCGGGGCAGGCTCATCTCCGTCATCTCCCGCGTCAGATACACAGCCACATGCCGGGCTCTGGCGATCTCCTTTTTCCGGGATTCCCCGCGGATCTGGGAGGGATCCAGCTTATAGTAGTCGGACACGCAGTTGATAATCATCTCCGCGTTGATCCGCTTGGGATCCCGGACCGCCGTGATATCTTTCAGGGCGCTGGTCACCACGTTTTCATCAATGGGGCAGTTGTTGAGCTTGGCATAGGCACTGACGCGGATAAGTGATCCTTCCAGTTCCCGGATGTTGCTGTCCACCCGGTTGGCGATCATCTCAAGAACGCTGTCCGACACCGTAATGTTGTCCAGGTCCGCCTTTTTACGCAGGATGGCCACCCGGGTGTCAAAATCCGGCTTCTGGATGTCTGCAATCAGTCCCCACTCAAACCGGGAACGAAGCCGTTCCTCAAGGCGCGAAATATCTCTCGGCGGCTTATCCGAGGATATGATAATCTGCTTGCCGGCATTGTGGAGAGCATTGAATGTATGGAAGAATTCCTCCTGGGTCGAATCACGTCCGGCAATAAACTGGATATCGTCGATCATCAGCACATCCACGTTGCGGAAACGGTTGCGGAACTCATCCGTCTTCTTGTTCCCGATGGAGGCAACCAGTTCATTGGTAAAGGTTTCACTCTGCAGATAGAGCATCCGCATGTTGGGAAAATGGTCCTGAATAAAATGGCCGATGGCATACATGAGATGGGTTTTCCCCAGCCCCACACCGCCGTAAAGAAACAGCGGATTGTACGCCATGCCGGGGGTTTCGGCAACCGCCAGCGCCGCCGCATGGGCAAAGCGGTTGGAGGAACCGACCACAAAGGTATCAAAGGTGGCGCGGGGATTGAAGAAACAGTCATTCTTCTTTTCCTCGTTCTTTTTCTCCTGTTCCTTCTGCCACTCAATGCGTTCTTTCACGCTCATCAGGCGAATCCGCATTTTCTGTCCGGCCGCCTGTGAAACTGCCTGCTCAATCTGTACCAGATACCGGGGCCTGACCGTCTGTTCGACAAATTCGCTGATGACCTCAATGGCCATCTCATCCCCGTCCACATACACCGGCTTCAGCGGCTGATCAATCCACGTCTCATAGGAAACAGACGGAAGATTTTCCATCAGTATCGCCTTTGCCCTGTCCCACAGCACTGTATGCTCGTCCATACCTCGCGTCCTCTTTATATCAATGGTTATCCACAGAAGCCCCTTTCCCTGTGGAAAAGTGCCTGCCTGTGGATAACTCGAATTTTTTCTTAGTGTATCAAAAAAAGCCCTGAAAAACAAGGCCTTTTCCGTCCTTTCTCTGCTCCGGACAGGTCGGTTTTCCACAGCTTTTC
>JAFUBF010000050.1 GCA_017460325.1 Clostridia bacterium
AGAAAATCCAGTACCGACACCGGAGAGGAATGGTCAAATTCCAGTTGCTGGGGAACATAGCCCGTCCGGACCGCCGCAGCAGGACGCCCGTCGCCGGTCAGATGCCGGACAGCGCCCTTATATTCAATCTGCCCCAGCAATGCCTTCAGCAGCGTGGTTTTCCCTGCGCCATTGGTGCCAATCAGGGCTGTCAGCTCGCCACAGTGAATATGAAGGTTCACATCCGAAATCAGCATCTGACCGTCCCGTCTGACGCTCAGATGGTCGACTTCGATCCTGCACAGCCGGCAGGCCGCCAGTTCCTTCGCGCTGCCCGCGCCCGTTATCGGCGCCGGCACGGGAACCGGTTTTTTCCGCTCAGTCACTCAGCAACGCCTCCCTGAGGATACGGGCATTTTCCCTCTGAATCTGCTCGTAGCTTTCCGGCAGGCCGGATCCTGATACGCAGGGATCCAGCACATAGATCGACGCTCCTGTTTCCCCCGAAATGATTTTGGCCGCTGTCTGGGGATACTGCGGCTCGGTAAACAGCGTCCCGATGCCCAGCCGGGACACAAGATCACAGGTCTCCGCAATCTGCCGCGTGCTGGGCTCCTCGCCAGGTTCATTGGCAATTACACCGGCCACCACCAGTCCGTACCGCTGCGCCAGATAGTTAAACGCCTCGTGAAAGGTAATGATTTCCTTCCCGGCCAGAGGCGTAAGAGCCTCCGCCATCTCTGCATCCAGATCCCTGAGCCGTCCGATATACGCCTCCGCCTGTTCCCTGTACCGGTCCGCATGGGCCGGATCTGCCCCGGCAAGCCCCTCCGCGATATTTTTCACCTGTACAATGGCCATCTGAGGATCCAGCCAGACATGTGCATTGAGCAGTCCTTCCTCAATGCTCGCCTGCATTTCAATTCCCTGGGATGCATCAATGACAGGCAGGCCGGCCTGGGTTGAGGCCACCCGGTCCATAACCTGTTCCATCCCGCCGCCGTTGATCACCAGTGCATCCGCTTCCTCCAGCATCACCATGTCCCGGGTCTGAAGGGTGTAATCGTGCAGACACCCCACGGTCTGCTCTGCCATGTTGGATACCGTTACCCCGTCAATCCCCCCGGCCACGTTCTGCGTCAGGATATACATGGGATAAAAGGTCGTCAGAATCCGGAATTCCTCCGCCTCCGCCGACAGTCCCAGCATGCACAGAATTGAAAGGATAAGAAAAAGCCGCTTCATCTCATTCTCCTTAAAAAGGTTTCATCCGCTTCCCGTTCCCGGGCATCGCCTGCCCAGCTGCCGATCAGTGTCCCGCAGCAAGGTACTCTCTGAGGGCCGGCAGCTGCTCCCTTGCATCATGTACGCCCTGCCAGTAAACATCCCCCAGTTTTTCCAGATTTCTCTCCAGACGTCCGATTCGGATCGGAATGGAGGGAACGATCTCAAAAATCCGCCCCTCCGCATGCAGGCGATCCACCTGTTCAAGTTCCCGGATGTAGATTTCATCCATTCGCAGAAGGACATCTTCAAACTCGGGGAATTCCCCGTACATCTGGTGAATAATTCCGGAACTGTCCTGCTTCGGGGGACGATAGGTTCTGTCCCTGGTCCGGACCACCACGATTTTCTCAAACCGGTTCTGCAGCGCCCACTCAAAGGGAATTTTCACACTGCA
>JAFUBF010000051.1 GCA_017460325.1 Clostridia bacterium
GCGAACCGTCTTGCCATTGAGCTTAAGGTAAGCGGACGCCACCCGATTCCCATCTCCCTTGACAACTATTACAAGAACCGGGCAGACATTCCCATCGGCGAAAACGGAAAACCGGATCTCGAATGCATTGAATCCATTGATACCGATCTGTTCAATGACCAGCTTCTCGAACTCTTGCAGGGTGAAGTGGTGGAAATCCCGCTGTATTCCTTTTTCACCAAGAACCGGGAGACGGAGGGAAAACGGGTGTCCGTGGGGGACAGGGATGTCCTGATCGTCGAGGGCATTCACGGTCTGAATCCGGTTATTGGTGCGGATGTTCCCAGTGAGAGCAAATATCGGATCTATGTCAGTCCGCTGACTCCGCTGAATCTGGACAACCACAACCGGCTTCGTGCCACGGATATCCGTCTTCTCCGTCGTCTGGTCCGGGATGCCCGTACGCGTAATACGGAAATCAACGAGACGCTTGACATGTGGGACGATGTAAAAATCGGCGAGATCAAATACATCTATCCTTACATGGAAGAGGCCAATGTTGTATTCAACACGACCCTCAGTTATGAAATTCCCGTTCTGAAGACGCATGTGTACCGGATGCTCAGCCAGGTTCCGGCAGACAGTCCTCATTATTCCAGCATTCAGAGAATCCGGCAGTTCCTGGATTTCTTTGTCGATATTCTCGATGAGTCTGAAATTCCGCCCATCTCCATTTTACGCGAGTTCATTGGCGGATGTACCTTCTACGATAAATGACGGTATTGCCCGGGTTCACGATAAAAAAACAGCAGCAGAGCTGCTGTTTTTTTACTCCGTTTTCGGTTCATTCCTTCTCATTTCCTTCTCCTTGAGATCACGCATCACCCTTCGCATGATAAAGAGCGCAAACAGGAATGCAAGTACATCACTCACCGGCTGTGCGATCTGAAGGCCAAAGAGTCCAAAGAGACGGGGGAGAATCAGAACCGTGGGAATCAGGAAGATCCCCTGCCTGGCCGAGGAAACAAGGGTTGAGGTGAAGCCATACCCGATGGACTGTGTGCACATATTGCTCATCACATAGAGCCCCCAGAGTGGAAGGGAGAGAAGCTGCAGGCGAAGGGTGAACGTTCCGATTTCAACCACGATCGGGTCATCTGCGCGGAAGAAACGAATGATGGAACTGCTGAAAATCATGGCAATGGCAGCCAGCACCAGGAGGATGACCGTTGCCACTTTCACACAGAACCGATATGCCTCTCGGACACGATCATACCGGCCTGCGCCGTAACAGAAGCCGCATACCGGCTGGAATCCCTGACCGAACCCGATCACCGCACTGTTGATAAACATGACAAACCGGTTCACAATTGAGATAGAGGCAATGGTGGCACTGATGACCGCCGGATCATTTGAGATTGTTCCGGCTACCCGATTGATGAGGATGGTGGCCACACTGGCAATTCCCTGACGTCCCAGGGACGGAAAGCCGTTATACAGGATGTTCCCGACGACACGGGGCGTTGGCTTAAATGCGCTGACGGAAATGGAAATGGTGTTTTTCCTGGTGTTGCACATAAAAAGGAGGATCAGAAAAGAGACAAACTGGGAAAGGGCCGTCGCTATGGCAGCTCCCGCGGTTCCCAGACCGAATCCGAAAATAAGCAGAGGATCAAGGAATACGTTCAGGATTCCACCCAAAGAAATCCCGACCATGGAATACATGGCCATTCCCTGAAAGCGCAGCAGATTGTTCATGGCGAAGGAACACATCATGAAAGGTGCGGCATAGAAAATATAGGTTGCATACGCGATTGCATCCGGTTCTATTTCATCCGTTGCCCCAAGAAAGCGAACAATGGGATGGATGTTGAGGCGCCCGGCAATCAGAATCAGCAATCCGAGGATCAGCGCGATAAAAAAGCCGCAGGAAACATACGTTTTTGTCGCCTCCGTATCCCCGCGTCCCAGAGCACGGGACAGATTGGTTCCGCTTCCCATGCCGATCATAAAGGCAATTGCCTGAAAAATGGCCATGGCAGAGAAAATAACGCCGACCGCAGCAGAGGCTTCCGTGCTGATCTGACTGACAAAATACGTGTCCGCCATGTTGTACACCGCTGTGATCAGCATGGAAATAATGGTCGGGATGGCCAGGCGGGGGATAATCTGATTCAGAGGTGCCTCGAGCATCATCTGCGCCCGGTTGTCGGATGTGATTTTCTGAATTTTCGGCATGTGAACGCTTCTTTCCGTA